>JAIRNQ010000112.1 GCA_031257955.1 Deltaproteobacteria bacterium
ATGGGGTTGGAGTTTGGGACGGCCGATATGCCCGTAGGCTAATGGGGTTGGAGTTTGGGACGACCGATAGGCCAGCCGGCTAATGGGGTTGGAGTTTGGGATGACCGATATGCCAGCCGGCTAATGGGGTTGGAGTTTGGGATGACCGATAGGCCAGCCGGCTAATGGGGTTGGAGTTTGGGATGACCGATAGGCCAGCCGGCTAATGGGATTGGGGTGAGGCAAGTATGGCGGAGGGTTTTGCGGGCCAAGGTTTTGGCGGCCCAGGTGGGCGCGAGTGCCCAGCGCGGCTTTGGGCGCTGGTGGTGGCGGGGATTTTTGTGCTGGGGCTGTTGTTTTGTCTTCCGGCCGGGGCCCAGTTTTTTGAGAAGACCGAGCCCGGCCAGTCGCCGATCCGGCGGTTGTCGGCCCGGGAACTTAATTACCTACTGAAGGTGGCCGAGGAACCGCTGGTCGCCTTGAAGGAGAGCCGGCCGCCCAGGCCGCTTACGGACTCGGCCGGCACCGGGGCGCTTAACCAGACTCTGCCCGCGGTGGTCACCCTCTGGCTGGACGGGCAAATATTGGCCCGGGCCTGGGAGATCCGTCAGCCCCAGCCGTTGGTGGCCGGGGTGGAGGCGCTGTCGGCCAAGGTGTTGGACTCGCCCGATCAAGGCCGGGTCCCGACCATAGAGGAGTGGCCCAGGGTTAAGGTGGGCTTTGCCGTTCTCCACCAGCTGGCCGAAGCGGCCGACGAGAAGGAAGTCGCCAAGGGACAAGCCGTGGTGGTCCTGGAGGGCTTTACCATTGGCTTGGGTTTGCCCAAGGACATGACCGGCCAGTACGAAAGCGCCGATCTCCTTTCCAAGGCCTGCCAAATGGCCGGTCTGAGGCCCAACGCTTGGCTGTTGCCGGACAAGCTAACCATATTCTCGGCCGCGGTGGACGAGATCGTTGGCCAATAAAGGGTTATTTTAGTGACGCGCCGAAACGTTTTCATGACTGGGCTTTGGCCGTGACCGGCGAGAACCGAGGAAGCGGCGATAACCGCGTCAGTGGCGAGAACCGAGGAAGCGGCGATAATCGCGGAAGCGGCGAAAACCGCGGAAGCGGCGAAAACCGCGGAAGCGGCGATAATCGCGGAAGCGGCGATAATCGCGGAAGCGGCGAGAATCGCGGAAGCGGCGATAACCGCGGCAGTGGTGGCCGCGGCTGGAGCGGTGGGTGCCAAGGAGGCGGATCGTTTGTGGATCTGCATATCCATTCGAGGTTTTCGAGGGCCACCTCCAAGAGTCTGGACCCGGTGAGCATTACCGAGTGGGCCAAGATCAAGGGCCTGGATCTGGTGGGCACGGGCGACATGACCCATCCGGGCTGGCTGGCGCGGTTGCGGGAAACGCTGGTTCGGAGCCAGGACGGCTTCTATCGCCTGAAAGACGGGCCCAAGGGCCCAGGTTTCGTCCCTACCGGGGAAGTGAGCGCCATTTACAAGGACGGGGGCCGGACCCGGAAGATCCATCTGGTCGTGGTGGCCCCGGATTTGGAAGCCGCCGAAAGGTTTAGTCGCCTGCTGGGGAAGATTGGTAACGTCACCTCCGACGGGCGACCCATATTGGGCCTTTCGGCCAGAAATATTATGGAAATCGCCTTGACGGCCGACCCGGAGATGGAGATCATCCCGGCCCACGTCTGGACTCCCTGGTTTTCCCTCTTTGGCTCCAAGAGCGGTTACGACGCCGTGGAGGAGTGCTTCGGGGACCTTAGCGGACACGTTCACGCTTTGGAGACCGGCCTTTCGAGCGATCCGGAGATGAACCGGCTGATTTCGGCTCTGGACGGCTACGCCCTGGTCTCCTCCTCCGACGCCCACGGACCGGACAAACTGGGCCGGGAGGCCACGGTCATCGAGGGCCCGTTGGATTACGCGGCCTTGAAGCGGGCCTTTCTGGGCGAAGCCAATTTGGTCGGGACGGTGGAGTTCTTTCCCGAGGAAGGCAAATACCACCTGGACGGCCACGCCGACTGCGGACCGGCCCTGACCCCGGCCGAGACCAAGGCCGTGGGAGGACTGTGCCCGGTTTGCGGAAAACCCCTGACCGTGGGCGTCCTGAGCCGGGTCATGGAACTGGCCGACCGGGAAAAGGCCCCCGACGACCGACTCCCCGACTGGCATCTTTTGCCCCTGGTTGAGGTCCTTTCCCAAACCTTGGATATGGGCCCGACCAGCCAAGGCGTCATCGCCGCCTACCAAAGGCTGGTGGGCGAGTTCGGGAGCGAATACGGGCTCCTTTTGGGGGCCTCCCTGGAGGACATCAGGGACACCGCCGGGCCGGTTCTGGCCCGGGCCGTGGAGAGGATGCGCCTGGGGGAGGTCGAGGCCAGCGGCGGTTACGACGGGAAGTTTGGCCGGGTAATAGTGCTGGGTAGGTCCGAGCGGTTGGAACTTAGCGGCCAAGGCCTTTTGTTTGGGGCCCCGGCCCCGCCCAAGCGGGGCCGCCGCCGGTTGGGGCCAGGGGAAGCCGGCGCCCCTATGGGCCAGGGCCAAAACAAGGCGGGAAAGGCCCCCGGCCATTCGACGGTCAAAAGAAGGGCGGCCTCGGGGGGACTCCTGGGCGATCTCAGCTCCGAGCAGCTCCAGGCGGTGACCTTCGCCGGACCGGCCCTGGCCGTCTCGGCCGGACCCGGGGCCGGCAAAACGTTGGTTTTGGTCAGAAGGGCGGTGTATTTGGTCCGATCCGGGGCGGCCGCCCCGGAAAAGCTGCTTCTGACTACCTATACCCGCAAGGCCGCCGAGACCCTCTCCCGGCGCTTGGCCGAGAGCCTGGGCGAAGAGGACTCCCGGAAGGCCACCGTCCGAACCCTCCACGCCTTGGCCCTGTCAATGGCCTCCCGCCTCAAGGAGGGCTACGCCCTGGCCGGCGACGATACCTTGGCCGCGATCTCCGCCGAGGCCGGAAAGCTTTGCGGGCTCAGCCCCAGGCGTTTTCAGAACTTCGTGACCCTCCGGAAAAACACCCTCGGCTGGGCCCATGGCCCAGAACCGGGACTGGCGCCGGAAGCGAAGGGCCATAACCTGGACCCGGGCCAAGGCCAAGGTTCGGCCTCCCTCCCCTGGGAGGGCCCCGACGGCGGGCTAACCGACCCTGAAAGGGCGGCCCTGCGCCTTTGGGAGGGTCCCGACGGCGGGCTAACCGACCCTGAAAGGGCGGCCCTGCGCCTTTACCGACGGGAGTTGGAAAGCCGGGGCCTATGGGACTATGACGATCTAATCCTCGAGGCGGCCAAGTCCCCGGAGTTGCCCCTCGGGGGCGGCTTTGACGCCGTCTTGGCCGACGAGTTCCAAGATTTTTCTTTGGCCCAATACGCCTTTTTCATGGGGCTGGCCCATAAGGCCTCGCTTACGGTCATAGGCGATCCCGACCAGAGCGTTTACGGCTTTCGGGGGGCCCATGGCCAAATCTTCGATCGTCTGGCCCGGGACCGGGTGGATCTGGTCAAGATGGATCTAAGCTTAAACTTTAGGTCCACCCCGGCCATCTGCCAAGCCAGCGAGGCGGCCCGCCCGCCCGGGGGCGCCAAACGCTCCCCGGCCAGAAGCTCGGACCCCCGCAAACTGGCCCGGGCCGTCTTGGATAGCCCGGTGGACGAGGCCGACTGGGTGGCGGCCAAGATAGTCGACCACCTGGGGGTGACCGACCTGGGCCCCTCCGGCTCCCAGGCCGCCGATAAAGACCGCCTGATCGATCTGGGCTTGGCCGAGGTGGCGGTAATCTTTCGCCTCAGGCAAGTGGGCCACGAGGTGGCCCGGGCCCTGGAAAGGGTCGGCCTCCCTTACCAGATGGCCGGCGAGGAAGAGGAGACGGCCACGGATCTTTTGGATTTTAAAGCGGACAAGGTAAGCCTTTTAACAATGCATGCCTCCAAAGGCCTTGAGTTTAGGCTAGTTTTTGTATTAGGGCTCGAGGAAGGATTATGCCCTTACGAGTTTGACGGTACCTACGACGAGGCCGAAGAGAGACGGCTCTTTTACGTGGCCTTGACCAGGGCCAAAGAAATGCTTTACCTGACTCGGTCCTCCCGGAGGTTTTTGTTTGGCCGGGGCCTCTCCGGCCAGCCCTCGCCCTTCTGGTCGCTGGTACCCCCCGGACTCTGCCGGGATTTCGCGCCGGCCAAGGGCCCTGGGGCCCGCCGCCGGGCCAAGAGCAAAATCCCCCAGGGGAACAGACTATTTTAGCCCACCTTCCGGAAGCCGTCGAAACGAACGGGCGCCCGGCGAGGGACAAGCGAATGACCCAAGAACGCTTGAAAACGGAGGCCCCGATGCCCCGAAAAATAACCTCTTCAGCCCCGGGCTCGCCCCTGGGGTTGCCCTTGGCCAGGCCAAGGCCATTGGCCTTGGCCAGGCCGTCGGTGATGGCGCTGACGGTAGCTCTGGCCATGTCGCTGGTATGGCTGGTCGGCTGCTTACCCATCCTGTCGGCCCGGCCCCGGGTCCCTTCGGGCTTTACCGCGCCAACCGAAAGGTTCCTGATTGGCGGTGTCCCTTTCATCCCCGACGACTCCAGCCACTGTGGTCCCTCTAGCCTGGCCTCGGTCATGACCTTCCAGGGCCGGGAAACCTCCAAGGGGGATGTGGCCGTCGACGTCCAGAGGACCGACCTGCGGGGGGCCTTGGGTCCGGACATGGTTATCTGGGCCAGGGATAAGGGCATGGACGCCTCTTTTGCCGCCGCCAAGCCCCAAGAGCTTATCGAGTCCATAAAAAATCGCAAGCCGGCCATTGTCCTCCTGGGCGGCGGCCTGGGGCCCATCCGCAAGGGACACTTCGCCGTGGCCCTGGGCTACGCCCCCGAGGGCTTGGTTGTCAACAGCGGCATGGTCCAGCAAGAGATCCTGCCCTGGGCGGATTTTTTCGCCCAGTGGCGAAAAATGGGTAACTTTACCATTTTCGTTAACGGCCTGGCCCCCGGCGGTCCCCCGCCCGAGGGCCAAGGGCCGCCCCCGGCCCCGGGCGCGGAAAAATCCCCCGAGCCGTCCAAGGGCCCCTCCAAGGGCCCAGTCCCCGTCGTTCCCGAAGGGGTTGAGGTGGTCAGCCCGACCAGGGTCAGCCAGATTTTGGATCTGCCCGAGGGCATAGACGTGCCCGAGGAAATCGACGAGGCCCGCCCGACCCCGACTTACGTCATCCCGGGCCCGAGGGTCCCGGATTTTTTGACCGGGGCGGCTTTGCCGGCCTCCGAAACCCGCCAAGCCCCCATCGTCGATCTGACCGATAAGGCCCCGCCCCCGGAAGAAAAGGACATCCAGACCGACTCCGACAAAGCCGCGGCCCGGGCCGCCCAGGAGGCTGAACGGGGCGAGTCGGCCACGGACGGGACCGGTAAGGGCAATCCCGTCCTAAAGGTGACCTTGGAACCGTTGCCCCTCCCGGACGGCGGTTCCGGCAAGGGTTTTAGCGAAACGGACGTGGGACTCCCGCTCATGCTTCCGGTGGTGCCCCTGCCCGAGGATCAACCGGTTACCGGCACCCTCATCGGCTCGGACTTTAAGGGCCCGGCCACGGTCCCCGGGGCCAAAACGCCCAACGGCCCGCCCCCGCCCCAAGGGGCGGTCGAGGCCCAAGGGCCGCTCGAGGCCCAAAACGCCGCCTGCCAACCCCCCTGCGAACCGGCCCAGCCGGCCGAGAGCGCCCCGGTTATGGAATGGGAGCGATGAGCGTGGCCGGTTTTTATTTTTTACCCGTCTCCCCTTCCCACCCCGGCCCACCTTCAGTGTCCCGGGCCGGGCCACTTTCCTGGCCCCTGACTCCTGCCCGGCGACCCAGCCGGGCCGGGTACCTCTCGGTCCTTTGGTTGGCCGGCCTTTTGGGGCTTTTGGCCTCCGGCTGCTCCTGGCTCCCCAAGGTCCACGTGGTCAGCGATCCCCTTTCCAAGGAAGAACACCTGAGCTTGGCCATGACCTATGAGAAAGACGGCGAGCTGGACATAGCCGAGCGGGAGTACCGGGCGGCCTTTCCCCTGGGGGCGGCCTATCTGGGCCTGGGAAACGTCCTTTACCAAAAGGGTGAGGTCGACGACGCCATAACCTTTTACCGCCGGGCTTGGCAGTTCGACAAGATCCCGGCCGCCGCCAACAACCTGGCCTGGGTCCTCCTCATGGAGGGCGGATCCCTCGAAGAGGCCAAGGAAATGGCCACCCAGGCCGTGAGCCGGGCCGAGAATGAAGGTCTGGACCAGGCCGTTATCGATAACTTCAAGGGCACCCTAGGCCAAGTCGAGCAGGCCATCAAGGCCAGCGGGCGAAGGGCCGAGCGGGAAGGGGACGGTTAACCTCCCTCCCATGCCCGCCATTCTAAACGCCAACGCCACTTGGGCCCTTAACCAAGCCCCCGGCACCAAAGACCCCTCGGGCCCTTCCCCAGACGGCGCCGCCGGCGTTTCCGCCGACAGCCGACCGGGAGGCCAGATGGGGCACCAACCGGGTGGCCCTTCGGGCAATCCGCGGGGCGGCCGGATAGATTCCTTGGTCGGCCGGTGGCGTAAGCTGGCCCGGCGGTTGGGCCCGGGTTGGGGCCTGGCCCTGGTATGGCTAATGGGGCTGGCCTTATGGCGCTTCCCGGCGTTGGCCCCGCCCTTGGCCCCCTTTCTGACCCTCTCCGCCGTGGCCCTGGCCCGGGGCCGCGCTTCATTTGAGGATTTAGTCAAAGCGGCCATGGTCTTTTGGTTATACTGGACCGTGCTTGGCCTTTATCTTACCCTCTTTGGCTGGGCCAACCCCAAAAACCCCGGCGACTTGGCGGCCAAGCTGGCTTTGGGCCTCCACTTGATCCTTCTCTGGACGCCCATGGAGCTTGGCGGCGCCCTCAAAAGATTTTTGGCCCCCTTGGTCGGAAAGGGCCGGGCCGCCTTCGTTTCTCTGGGATTGGTGGTCATCCTCAAGGTCCTCCCGGGCCTTATGACCGAAAACCGTAGGCTCCAAGAGACCCTCAAATCAAGGGCCGGGCATCTGTCTTACTTGGCCCGCCTAATCCTCCTTGGCCGAAATCTTCTAAGGCTCGAGAGCCAAAGGGCCGAAGAACTGGTAAGGGCCCTCATGTCCCGATAAATCGTCCCTTTTGTCCCGCACCTTATGGGTCGCGCCAAAAGTATTCACCCATCAAGGGCCCCGGTCCCAAAGCTCCAAAAGCTTACTATTGACGGGCGTCCCGGGCTTGGTTATTATTGTTTGTCGCCAGCGGCGCGATAAAGCGCCCTTCCGCGGCTTTTTTCTTTCATGGCGGACGAGCCATGGGGTGCCAAAGCCCCCGTAGTTTACGACCGTTTGGGGTTTACCGTGACCGAGATGGAACCAGTCATAGGTCTTGAGATCCACGCCCAGCTCAAAACCAAAACCAAGCTCTTTTGTTCCTGCCCCATCGAACCGGGCGCCGAGCCGAACACCAACATCTGCGAAGTCTGCACCGGCCAACCCGGCGCTTTGCCCCGGATGAACGAAAAGGCCATCGAACTCGCGGCCATGGCCGGGCTGGCCTTGGGTTCCAAGGTTAACTCCAAGTCTTTGTTTTCCCGAAAAAATTATTTTTACCCGGATTTGCCCAATGGCTTCCAGACTTCCCAGCTGGATCCGCCCATCTGCCAGGGCGGGGCCATGGACGTCGATACCCCCTCCGGTCCCAAGACGATTAGGCTAAACAGGATCCACCTCGAGGACGACGCCGGAAAGTGCGTCCACGACGAAAAAAGGGGCCGAACGCTGGTCGATCTTAATCGGGCCGGCACCCCGCTCATCGAGATCGTAACGGAGCCGGATCTAAACTCGCCCGCCGAAGCGATAGAGTTTTTAAAAAAACTCCACGCCCTTCTGGTCCGCCTTGGGGTGACCGAGGGCCGGATGGAAGAGGGGGAGTTTCGCTGCGACGTTAACGTCTCCCTCCGACCCAAAGGCTCTACCGAACTGGGGGTCAGGGGCGAGATAAAAAACCTCAACTCTTTTAGGTTCGCCGGCCAAGCCATCGAATACGAGATCAAGCGCCAGTCGGCCCTCTACGCCCAAGGCCAAAGCGTCCTCCAGGAAACCCTCCACTTCGACCCGGCCAAGCGGGAGACCAGGACCCTCAGGACCAAGGAAGAGGCCCACGACTATAGGTACTTTCCCCAGCCGGATCTTCCCCCGGTCCGGGTCTCGGAAGAACTGCTAACCCGGATCCGTGAGTCCATGCCGGCTTCGGTGGAGGAAACCAATCAAAAGCTTCTGGACCTTGGCCTTCGCGAGGATCTGGTTACCCTTTTCATGGATCGCAAAGGGGCCCCGGAATACCTACAGGCCGCCCAGGCCGCCTTGCCCGATTTTAACGACGCCAAGAAATTGGCCGCCGTCATGGCCGAATTTCTTTTGCCGGCCTGCCAAAAGGCCGACTTGCCCGTCTCCGAGGCCCCGGTGACCCCCCAGAAGTTGGCCAAACTGGCCTCCCTCATGGACAAGGGCACCATCGGCCGCCGGGCGGCCCAGGAACTTTTCCCCCTTTTATTTCAGACCGGCGCCGATCCCGAGGAACTGGCCAAAGAAAAGGGCCTCATCCAAATCTCCGACAAGGGGGCCCTCTCGGCCATGGCCGCCGAAGTGGTGGCCCTCCACCCTCAAGAGGTGGCCAAATACCGCGACGGCCAAGAGAAGGTCCTGAGCTTTCTGGTTGGCCAACTCATGCGCAAAAGCCGCGGGGCCGCCGATCCCAAGGGTGCCGGCCAGGCCCTAATCGAGGCCATGAAGGGTTAAATTCCCTTCATGACCTTTGCCTTCGCCGCTTCCGGCGATGGCCTCAATGGGACAAGGCCCGCACGCACCCATCCGGGCTATCGATAGCCCCGTAGCTGACCGTAGCGGGACAAGGCCCGCACGCACCCATCCGGGCTATCGTTAGCCCCGTAGCTGACCGTAGCGGGACAAGGCCCGCTCGCACGCACCCATCCGGGCTATCGATAGCCCCGTAGCTGACCGTAAGGTGGTAATTAAATTATGGCAATAGACGAAAACACCGCCAAGGCCGTGGCCAATCTAGCCAGGCTGGAACTGGCCGAGGCCAAGGGCCAATCGGTGGACCCGGAGCGACTGGCCGCCCTGGTGGAAGAGTTTTCCAAGATCGTTGGCTACATGGACATACTCTCCGAAGCCCAAACCGACGGGGTGGAACCCCTCTACTCGCCCATGATCGACCCACAGCCGCCCAGATCGGACCAGCCGGTGGAAAACCACCAGAAGGCCGACGCGATTCTTGATCAAGCCCCGGAGAGGATTGGCCGCTACTTTAGCGTGCCCAGGATTTTTTGACCCGCCGCTTCGCTATAGGCCCCCCAAGGCCAACCGCTAGGCCTTGGGGGCCAAAGCGCTTTGGCCCCAGGGCCAGCCGCCGTTTCGTTTTTTTTGGGCCCCGAGACCTATCAGCTGGGAGATTAGATGACCGAAATTCACCGCCTTGGCCTAAAGGCCATGGCCCAAGCCCTGCGGGGGAAGGATTTTTCCGCGGTTGAGGCCGTTACCTCGGCCCTCGATAGGATTAGCCTACTTGAACCCAAGATCGCCGCCTGTGTCAGCGTTCTTGGGGAGTCAGCCCTAAAAGAGGCCAAAGAGCTTGACCAAAAGGGACCGGATCCCCTAAAACCCTTATGGGGTATCCCTTTAGCCATAAAAGACGTCTTCAATCTAAAAGGCGCCCCGACTACGGCCGGCTCCAAGATTTTGGAGAAGTATCGACCGGCTTTTGAGGCCACCGTGGTCGAACGTCTTCGGGCGGCCGGGGCCATAATGGTGGCCAAGACCAACTGCGACGAGTTCGCCATGGGTTCCTCGACTGAGTATTCCGCCTTTGGCCCCACCAAAAATCCCTGGGACCTGGGCCGGGTGCCGGGCGGATCCAGCGGCGGTTCGGCCGCCGCCGTGGTCGCCCTCGAGGTCCCCGGTTCCCTGGGTACCGACACCGGAGGTTCCATCCGCCAACCGGCGGCCCTGTGCGGCTGCGTGGGCCTTAAGCCCACCTACGGGCGGGTCTCTCGCTATGGCATCGTGGCTTATGGCAGTTCCTTCGATCAGGCCGGCCCCTTTGCCCGCTCGGTCGAAGACGTGGGCCTCCTCCTTTCGGCCATAGCCGGCCCGGACGGAAAAGACTCAACCGCCTCGGCCAGGCCCTTGGACGATTATCTTAACCTTTCGCCCCCAAAGGCCACCGAACTGACCTTGGGCCTTCCGGAGGAACTCTGGTCGGCCGAGTTCGAGCCCGGCGTCAACCAAGCCCTCACCGAGGCCCGCTCGGAGCTGGCCAAGGCCGGGGTTAAGTTTAAAACCGTTTCCATGCCCAATCTTAAGTTTAGCGTGGCCACCTACTACATCCTGGCCGCCGCCGAGGCCTCGACCAACCTGGCCCGTTATGACGGGGTCCGCTACGGCTACCGCTCCGAGGGCGATCCGGAACTCCTGGCCCTCTACCGCCACAGCCGGACCGAAGGCCTGGGCCGAGAAGTCCGTCGAAGGATAATGCTGGGCACGTTCGTCCTTTCCAGCGGCTATTACGACGCCTATTACAAGAAAGCGGCCCAGGTCCGCCGGCTCATCCTCAACGATTACCAAAGGGCCCTGGGTGAATGCGATTATCTCTTGGCCCCGGTTTCATCCATACCGGCTTGGCCGCTGGGCTCCTTTACCGACGATCCTCTGACCGTTTACCAGCTGGATATGATGACCCTTCCGCTCAACCTAGTCGGCGGTCCGGGCCTATCCCTCCCGGCCGGCAAAAGCCGCGGCCTCCCGGTTGGCGTCCAGCTCTGGGGCCCGTCCTTCTCCGAGGCCGGCCTCCTTTCGGCCGGGTCCCTTCTGGAAAAGCTTCTCCCGCCGGTGGCCCCGCCGCCGCTGGCCCTATAAGCTCCGACCATTCGCCCACTTTGACCCCCTTCACGCCGTCCCCAAGGGGCCCGGCCAAGGGCCGAGCCCCCGAGGCACCTCCCTCCCCAAGAGGGCCGGCCAAGGGCTAACTGGGCCTGAAAATTGCCGTTTTCCTTTTCCCAGCCAATTGGGCCGAACTTTTTTGAAAAAAATTTGTTGTTACCCAAACGGATATGTTGCAACTTAAGGATTTTTGGTATATAAGGAAGTATCACGAATTGATTCAGACTCCTACGGCTCAAACCCTCACCAAATATAGCTGAAATTGAAATACCTGCTTTGGCCGTTTAATCGGTAGCCTTGTGCCCATGGGTTGGGTAGAACGGTTGTTCGATTTGATTTTTGCCTTGGAGAGACGCTGTTTTTGTTTTTTTCGTCAAACCGGCGTGGGCGATAATCTAAAGGCTACATAGTATATTTCTGGCAGACTTTTCGAAGTTCGTCTTCGGTAGTTTGGTGATACTGCGCAAACTATAGATGTTAAGTTATCAAAAAAGTATTAAATTAAATAAATTTTTACTTTATTTGAGCAAATAATATTTTGCTTTCATCTCCGAAAAATATAGCCTTAAAAAAGATTTTTTCTTTTTTGTCTTAACGCCTTTTTCGTTTTTTCCCATCAACTTTATTCAAACCCAGTGCGTTTTCCCCGAATCCGCTGTTGGTAAAAGGAGCATGTCGATCAATGACTAAAGCCGAATTAATTACTCAAATCGCCCAAGAAGGCGGGCTCTCCAAGGCCCAGGCCCAAAAAGCCCTTGAGAGCGTTATCTCCTCGATTGTCAAGGCCCTTAAAAAAGATGGCCGGGTCCTAGTCTATGGCCTGGGCGTCTTTGACGTCGTCAAAAGGCCCAAGCGCAAGGGACGCAATCCCCGTTCCGGAGAAACATTGATTATCAAGGCCCACAAGGCGGTTAAGTTTAAGCCGGCCAAGGTTCTCAAAGAGACCATTAACAACGGCAAGTGAGCTTACCCTTCTCCGGTACAGCCAAAACTTTCCACCCCCAATAATCGAAAAGCCGGAGGCCCAGGCCCCCGGCTTTTCACGGTTAAGTCCTAAATCAAATCGCTCTTCAAATCGCTCCCGTCAATGGCCAGGCCCGCCCCAAGTCGCTCCCGTCAAAAGCCAATCCTCTTAATCGTCTCGCCTTTAAAGGAGGCCTCCTGGGCTAGAAGTTTGGATATTTCGGCCGGGGAGGTGAGTCCCAATATGCCCGCTTTCTTGGCCACCAGGGCGAAATCTCCGGGCGTGAGGCGCTTTAAGCCCGGATCGTGTTCGACGCCGAAGAAATGGGAAAAGGCCCGGATTACCATGGCCCGGTCCATGAAATCCAGACGGATCTTAAAAGTGAACCGGCGGAGGCTGGCCTTGTCCAGGGTCTCGAAGAGATTGGTTGTGCAAACGAAAGGCAAGGGATGGTTCTCCATTTGGGTGAGCATCTCGTTAACCTCGGTCACCTCCCAGGAATTATGGGCGTATACCCTGTCCCGCAGCAAACTGTCCACCTCATCGAAAATCATAAAATAATGGCCATAAGCGGCTTCCCTAAAAGCGTCGGCGATATTTGATTCGGTCTCGCCTACCCACATCGATTTTAGGTCGCTGGCTTTCTTCTTTAGGACTTCCATGCCTAAGAGATTGGCCAAATGCCTAGCGTATTCAGACTTTCCAGTGCCTGGCGGTCCATAGAGGCACAAGGAGAAATTCTTGATTTTAAGCCGCTCTATCCGGTCCCCAAACTTTTCCAAATCTACGTCGGCCTTTAACAGGCCCGAATCAAACTTTTTTTTCGCCGCCCCAACCATGACCGGGCGATACTCCCCAGTCGCGGCGGCTTCCATATTGTTGAGTGTCTTGACTATGGCCCGGCTGTCGCCGGTCAGGGCGGCCGCCCGCACCGAACTTGAGGTATAGGAAGGGGGGAGCTCGTAAACGCGGGATAATTCTTCGATCTCTTCCTCCGGGAGTTCGATGCCGTTTTTGTCAAGCTCGGACCGCCATACCCGAGCCCTAGTTTTAACGGGCGGGGTTCTCATCTCCAGGGCGAACGAGAACCTTCTCAAGTGGGCTGGGTTAACGTTATCGATGCTGTTGGTGGTCCAGATGACCGGGGTTTGGTTTTCCTCGAGAAGCTGGTTAATGAACAGCTTGGATAGGTTCTTTAAAGACTCCCGGTTGAAAACATCCTCGGCCTCGTCGAAGATCAACACCGACCGATGGTCGCTTTTGGTCAAAGCCATGGCCGCGAGGGCCTCGTCTACGCGGGCGTTAGCTTTCCTCGATCCGACCGACGAGCGGCCGGTGAGGTCGGAGCACGAATAAAGGTCCGCGCCTATCTCGGAACATATGGTCTTAGCCAGTTCCGTCTTGCCCGTACCGGGTCTCCCATAAAAGAGAATATTTACCCCTTTAGCCTTTTTTTCAAGAGTTTTTTCTAGAAGATTAGAAATATGTTTATAATTTTCTTCTAAGAAATCGAAATCAGTTAAAGATAAAGAGGCTTTATTGACTTTAGAAAGTAGAATTGACCGTAAATCAGAATCATCAGATCCTATTAAAACAAGCTTGATCAAAGAATTTGTAGGTTTGACTTCAAAATCGCTATCTAATTCTATTAGGCCTGAACTAACCAGATTGCTTTCGACGCTCAAGGCCTTTTCAACTTGGGTACCGGAAGCTTTCACGATATAGCCAATCTTACGGCACATTCCGTATCGTTGGGGCTTGAGCCTATAAGAATTAAACAGACAATTATAAAAAAGATCTTTGATACTAGTGTGTTTGATGGTTAAAACGAACAGGCGCAAAAATTCTTTTTCCGTGCCGGCAATGCCGAACGTCTCGGCGATCAAGTCCGCCCGGGCTACCTCTTCGTTCCCTTCAAGGCTATCGGGATACGAAACCTTTAAAAACTCCTCCTTGAACGTCTTAAAATTGAGCCGGGAATTCTCCAGGCCATCGTAGCAGCTTAACCAAATGTTTTCCGATTTACTTGAACAAATTACATTATCTAATTTATGCCTATAGTTATTCAATATGTCGAGTAGCGATGGGGGGAAAAAAAAGTTCGAATACTGTCTCATCCACTTTTTCCAAATACGAGCGTATAATTCTGGCCCGTTTGGCGAAAAAATGGCGTTTCCAATATAATAGTAGACAACTTCAGCTAGTTTCTCGTTCATGAAAAACTCCCATAATCCGATTACGGTTAATTGTTAATGGATTTATATTCAAGACGCTCTCGCGGAAACCACCAGTTTCTGGATGTCCCTTAGATGACTCGTTGAGAATGGTTGTCTAACGGAACCATCTGGACCCACGAAAACGAAAAGGGTATCCGCGAAGGCGTCATTCATGATATAAGTCGCGATAAGATGATCCATTGACGTCCTTGCTCGCCTTTGGGCCCGTGGCCCGTTTAGGGCCTTCGAACCCATTGGCCCGTTTGCTCGCCTTCGGGCCCGTGGCCCGTTTTGGGCCTTCGAACCCATTGGCCCGTTTGCTCGCCTTCGGGGCCTTTGTTTCCCATGTCGGCCATCGGGCCTTAAAACCCGATCTGTCTCAAGGATTCCCCTTTGGCCCTGGCCTCGCTTAGCAATAGTTCGTCGATGTCACTTGGGCTATCAACTCCCAAAATCTTCGATTTCTTCAAAGCCAAGGCGAAATCGGCGACCGTTAAGGTAGATGTCCTCAGGCTTCTGTCAAGTCCAAAAAAATACCGATAAGCCTTTCTCACCTGGGCTTGCGTAAGGTAATCGAACCTTACTTTGAAGGAGAACCTCCTTAGGCAGGCCTTGTCCAGCTTGTCCAGAAGATTGCTGGTGCAGGCGAAGGGCAAGGGATGGACGTCCATCCATTCCAGCATCTCGTTGGTATGGCTGACCTCCCATGACCTACGGGCTTGGCTCCTTTCCAGTAGGAAAGAATCGGCTTCATCGAAGACCAAAAATTCGTCCCGTCTTTGGGCCATCTTAAACGACTCGGCGATTAATTGTTCCGTATGGCCGACATACTTAGATAAAAGGTCGGAAGCTTTTCTTTCAAGGACCTTTTTCCCGATTTTTTTTGCCAAAACCCTAACAAAGGCCGATTTTCCGGTACCCGGTGGACCATAGAGGCAGAGCGAAAAGTTGAACAGTTTTTGTTCCAAGATTTGCTCGCTTAACCTTTCCAAATCCAAGTCGGCGTTTACCAATTCATAGTTAAAGGGCTTCTCCCCAGCATCCTTGGCAATTGGGAACCTTTTGTTTATGGCGTACTCAAGGCTTTCGAGCGTTCTGACGATGGTCCCTTGATCCCCGGTAATGGCGGCCACTTTAACGGCGCTGGCAGCGTAGGAAGGGGGCAGGGGATAGTTCAAGGTAATTCTATCGACCTCGGACTTCCTTACGCTGACATGGTTTTTTTTAAGCTCCTTTTCCCAGATCCGACCCATGGTGCTGACCGGCGGCGTCCCCATCTCGTAAGCGAAAGAAAACCTCCTGAGGGTCGCATTTTGAAATTTACCGAGGCTGTTGGCGATCCATATCGTCGGCACCGAGTTTTCTTCCAAAAGCCTGTTTAAGGTGAGCTTTGCGCTCGATTCACGAATGAAGTCGGAGAATATGTCTTCGGCCTCGTCAAACAATAAAACAACGCCGTCACTACCCCTTAAGAGAGACTGGGCCATGACGATCTCGGCCAAGCGGTCACTTTTGGAGTAACTGTCACGTACCGAGATAGTGTATAGTTTCGCGCCTAAACCTTTGGCCAAGGTTTTAGCCGCTTCCGTCTTGCCGACGCCGGGTGCCCCGTAGAGAAGCAAGTTCACGCCTTCGGCTTTTTTGTCCAATGCGGCCGACAAAAGCGCTAACATAAAATCGTAGTCATCGCTAATGTACTGAAAATCATTTTTTGTCAACTTGTTGGTATCATTTTTCTCTAAAATCAAATCTTTAATATTATTATAGTATTTTTTTGGTGAATATATCATCTTTTTTAAGGCATCCGTTAGAATAATATCACCATCAAAATCATGATAAAATAATCCTGTTTTAATGAGAGGGGAATTGGGATGAAAAGCCATACGGATTTCATGTTCATTAGCACCTGTAAAGGCCATAAATAATGGGACTATATCATCATCTAAAGAAAAATACTTATTATTACCTATATCTTGCATTAACTCAAACAAAGGTTCTATATGATATGATAAAACCATAAGGCGAATTAATTGCCTATCTAAGCCTGAAAGATTAAAATTATCAGAAATGTTATCACCTAAAATAACATATCTATTAAGTCCAGTTATATCATCAGGTATTTTTAGACTAGATATTAAGTTACATAGAACTATCCATTTATAATCTTCCATATTTTTATTATCTTTACTATGTGCTAAATTTTTATAGTTAGAGTTTTTATAATTAATATTATGTAAAACTAAATATTCATTAAGCATAGAATTTAAATTCTGCCTAAATAGCTTACATGCAAAATCCTCAAGAAATTTATTAATGACACTTTCACGAATATTACATGAAATTGACGTATTGATAAGTTTTTTTAGGTAATATAACATAATTAATCTTGCTGATTTATCCATTTCGAGCCCTCCAAAGTTCTTTCGGCTCTCGGCCGATGATAATCGCCTACCCTAAAAGGGAATGAATCGGTCCTAAACTAGTTCCGTTTTCCTGGCACCTAAAATAGGTGCCTGTTATTTGCATTCTTAGGGATTGGAACTGGCCCTAAGTCTGTTTAATATTTACTTTGGGGAGAAACGTGGGTCATTTAATCTACTTTCAGGGGAGGTTGCCACTTGTCAATCGGTAGCCGTGGCCAAATAGGTTAAGGCACACTTACCGTCTCCCAAAGTCCAGCCGCCAAGCTTTTCCGAACCCATCGGCTAATAGAGTTTTGGCAGGTTATCCCAGAAATTCTTGGGCTTGATTACTTTGACCTGATTGCCCCAGGTGTATAAATGCCAAGCCATTTCCAGCCTTCCCCCGGCCACGAATTTCACGGTGAGGCTACCGTCCGGATTGTGTTTCATCGTCTGGGTGGGGTGGAAAACGAAATGGGCGGCCTCATGGGCTACCATGGGCGAAAAAAGCCACTCCACCTTAAAGGGCGGTTCCTGGAAGGCGCCGAAGGACTTGGCTGCGTGTTCTTCCAATGAGAAATCCAACTCCTCCTCAAAAACATCTTCCAATATCTCAACCTTTTTGATCCTTGTTAGTATAAAATGCCTTATTGGTTTATCGTCTACAGGTAATCGTCCGACAAAGTAGTGATTGCGATCACCGTAAAGGAAGCCCAAGGGGATGACAGTATATTCAAAATCCGCTTCAGGGTAACCTAGCGCTCCTGCCCCGCTCCCCTCCTTTCCGGCGACTTCGGCGCCTTTCGAGTCCCTATCCCCTTCCTTTCTGGCGACTTCGGCGCCTTTCGAATCCCCATTATCTGGTGGACTATCCGGCCAGCTAGGGCCAACCGCCGGGATACGGTAAAAGATCTTAACCATCCTAAAGCTCATAATCGCTTCCCGCAGCCTCCGGACCAAGCCGTTGTCATATACCAGCCTCGGGGCGCAACGCAAAGCCAAGCCCTCAGATTTCATCAAATCGTCGAGGTTAAGTTTTTTGGCGTCGCTAAACTTTACCAACATCCTAAGCTTATCTCCCAGCTTCTCGAGCGATCTGGCACCTTCGTGAAGACTGTTTTTCTCCAATAGCCTTACGGCTATATTCAAAGCGGCTAGCTCGTCTTCTTTGAAAGCGGAGGCGGCAATGTTATCGAGTTGGCCGGACTTTAACCAAAATTTTTTTTCGCGCCCGACCCTCTCCTCAATAAAACTGTCGCCAAAAAAAGCTTTGACCACGTTCCTCATTCTTTCGGCCGTCCGCCTGACCACCCTGAAGCGTTCGGTGATCTCGCCGATGGTGACACCGTCGTGGCTCCCTTGAAGCCAAATGACTAGTTCCAACAGTTGCTGAAACAAAGGGTAATAATCATTCGATGGCATGATTCCGTTTCTTTCGGCCCATAACCGTCTAGAAGGCTTGAAAGGCTTGCCGACCACTTGAGAGATTCAAGCCGTTTTCCCATTAAGGGGTAGTTTTACTATTGTCAGTATATGCCCATTCTGTTTGGAATCAAGTCATTTTGCGACTTGTTTAGTCGCATTAAAAGCTGTTACGCCATCCACCGCGCCTAAAGATTGAGCCATGAAACTGTACCAGTGGGCTAACATTCCCAAGTTAGGTGGCCGAACAGGGAGAACCATAACCTTGAACGGAGAGGCAAGTCGCCCCATGCCACGTATTCAAATAGGGGCCCAAAAAATTTAGGTTTGAGACGACAAATTTTGTCGCGGGTGAACCATAACCCTTGGCTTGAACTCGGCCCCAAACCAATCCCCGCATTATGGTCCAATTATGAAGGTGTATATACTTGGAATAAACAAGTATGATGGTTAATTTAGAAATTTTATAGGAATTATATTCTAAAAGGCGCTGACAAATGCGATAAATTCAGTCGTCAGAAGCGGTTATAAAATTTAATTATAAAAATATAAAGTTAAGAGAATGGGCAAGAGATCCTGGTAGGCGGGGGCGGAGAGAGAGGGCGCGGGGATAATAATGGAAACACCCTCAGTTGCGGGCGGAAGATGGAGGTCGGTAGCCGAAGGAAATGGGGACGGCACGGAGTCGATTAGAGGAAGTTTGAAAAGTGAGTAAAATTACTATAAAAATATAAAGTTATGTTATTTAAGTGGAGGTCGAATAGGCGGATCGGAGGGAGAAGGGCGATTGAAATTGGAGGAATATCCCTCAGTTGTTTGTTGAATAGGTTGATTAGCGCTTATGGTTTGTTTGAAAGAAGATAATAATTAGTATAAAAATTTGAAGTTATGTAATTGAATAGGAGTTCTGATAGGCTGGACAGAGGGCGAGGATCGATTGAAATTGGAGGAATCTCACTCCGTTGTTGGTGGAAGATGTTGATTGGCGCTTATGGGGAGGTTGAAAGATGGGGAAAATTAGTATAAAAATCTGAAGTTCTGTGAATGGGGAGGGGTTCGGGTAGCCGGAGGGGTGGCGGGAGATGGGCGATTATGATTGGAGACTCCCTCCGCCGGAGGGGGGAGCAGGGAGGTCAGAACTCGAAGGAAAAGGGGACGGCGTCGTCATCGATTTCCTGGAGTTTGGAGGTGGGGACGCCGCGCTCGATGTTTTGGGCGAAGAGCATGGCATAGCGGTCGGTCATGCCGGCGATGAAGTCGCAGATGGCTTGAAATCTGTCGTCGGCCAGGTGGCGGCGGGGCATGGTTTCGTAGAGTTCTTGGCTTTCCATCAGGGCCATGAAGATGTAGCAGATACAGCCCGTGGCGTGGTTAAGCTGGCTGACCAAGTGGGCGTTCTGATAGACTTTGTTGTAAAGAAAGGTCCGCAGAAGGCTCATGGCTTCGGTTATGCGGGGAGAGAAGGAGAAGTTAACGTTGCCGTCAATGATTGTGGTATTGTTGAGAAGATCGTCGACCATGACCCAGACCCGGTCAAAGGCTCCGCGGCCCAGGGTGGCTTTGATGGCCGAGGGAACGTCTCTGGGAGAAATGAGGTCCGATTCCAGGGCGTCGTCAAGATCGTGGGCCAGGTAGGCGATAATGTCGGAGGCCCTGACGATTTGGCCTTCGGGGGTAAAGGGGGCGTCGGGTCTGGAAGCGAAGATGGGGCCATTGCCCTTGGAATGCTTGCCGATGCCGTCGATGACCTCTTTGGTAAGGTTCAGGCCTAGGCCGTCGTTGGCCAGTTTGGTGACGATTCTGACGCTGTGGCGTTGGTGGTGAAAGCCGCCTGGGATATAGCGGTTCAAGGCCCTTTCGCCGGCGTGGCCAAAGGGCGTATGGCCAAGATCGTGGCCCAGAGAGATAGCCTCGGCCAGATCTTCGTTGAGATTCAGGCCCCGGGCTAAGGTTCTGGCCACCCGGCTGACTTCCAGGGTGTGGGTGAGGCGGCTGCGGAAGTGGTCCGAGGAGGTGGCGAGGAATACCTGGGTTTTGTGGGCCAGGCGCCGGAAGGCGTTACATTGGATAATGCGGTCTTGATCGCTTTGGTAGGGGTCGCGCCGGGGGCGGGGGTCCTCGGGGACCTCCCGCTCAGCCGTGGCCTTGGGAAGGGGCGCGTCAAGATCCGGCCGACGCAAGTTAGGCCGGGGAGGGCAAAACTCTTCGATGGAAAAGGCGGATAAGTAATTCGGCACGGTCTAGCCCAGGACCTCCTTGATCCGATCCTTTAGCTCCGAAAGGTCAAAACTCTTGACCACGTAATGGTCGGCGGCTATGGACTTCATGTCGTCTTTGAAGGTGTCGTAGGCGGAACAAAGGATGACGGGCAAATCATAGAACTTGTTTCTGATGTCCTGGAGCAGATCCAGCCCGTTATAGTCGACCATTTTGATGTCCAGGGTGACCACGTCGGGTTTTTCTTTCTCAATGAGCTCGACTAGCCCATCGCCGTTTTCAGCGGTGACGACTTCATAGCCATCCTCGGTCAATTCCTCGGAATAAAGCAATCTGATGTGGGCTTCGTCGTCGACGACCAGTACTTTTGGCATGTGTTTAACTCCCGAAGACGGTTAATCGGTGTCTGTAAGGGGCCGGGCCCCATAAATTCGGCCATAGACGGTAAATGGCCCAAAGGCGGTTAAGGGCCCAAAGTTGGCGAGGGCCCGAAGGCGGCGGAGGACCCAAAGGTGGCGGTGAGCCCGAAGTTGGAGCGGGTCCGAAGTTGGCGCGAGCCTAAAGGCGGTGCGGGCCCGAAGTTGGCGAGGGCCCGAAGGCGGCGGAGGACCCAAAGGTGACCGGGGCCTGGGAAGGGCGGTCTCGGTTTGGGAACTTATCATATGTTATAAATAATACCCCAGCCGACCTGGCTAGTCAACGCCGAGGCGAAGGGTTTTTGGCCCGGAGGGTTTAGGTCCCGCAAGGGAGTCGATTTTCCTGGATGGCCTGGGCAACGGCTTGGGTCAGGAGTTCAAGTTGGCGGTCTACGCTCTCTTCGCGGCAGATGGCCGCCCGCAGGGCGGCGGCCCCGGGGAGTTCTTTGGTGTACCACATGAGAATGGACCGGAGTCGAAAGCAGGCCTTGGGTCCGACCTCCAGTTCAAGGTATTTGGCGTGGCGGATGGCCAACTCCAGCCGTTCCGGAAGGCTGGGGGTCCAGAGGCCCGGGGCCTCGCCGGGCGAACGGCTGCCGGGCGGGCGGCCGAGGAGGTCGAGGCACTGGCGAAAAATATAGGGCCGGCCCCTGGCCGCCCGGCCGATCATGACCGCCTGGGCCCCGGAATGGGCCAAGTGGGCCAGGGCCGTGGGGGCGTCGTTTATGTCGCCGGAACCGATGACCGGCACGGGGACCGAGCGGGCCAGCTCAGAGACGAGCGACCAGTCGGCTTGGCCGCCGAAGCGTTCGGAAACGTAGCGGCCATGGAGGGTCAGGGCGGCGGCGCCGGCCGAGACGAGACGGGGACCCAGCTTTAGGACCATGGGCCCGTCTTCCTTGGCAAAACCGGGCCTGAGCTTAACGGTGACCGGGGCCTCGGTGGCCTTGGCCATGGCCTCAACCAGGCGAAGGGCCAGATCGGGGTTTTTTAAGAGGGCGCCGCCGTGGCCGCTGGAGAGGACCTTTCTGGCCGGGCAAGCCAGGTTTAGATCGACTATGTCCGCCCCGGCCTCGTTTACGACCACCTGGGTGGCCCGGGCCAGGGTCTCGGGGTCTTTGCCGAAAAGCTGGACGCAGAATGGCTTTTCGACGGACGGGTCGGTGGTCAGGAGCTTTAGGGTACTTCGTCCGCGGTGGGCCAAGGAAACGGCGCTGGCCATCTCGGAGACGGCCATGGCCGCCCCATATTCGAGGCAGAGGCGACGAAAAGAAAAATTGGTCAGTCCGGCCATGGGGGCCAGGATGAAGGGGTTCTGGAGCCTGTGGGACCCGATGGCGGGGCCGCTGGGCGCAAGGCCAGTATTTCTGGGGACCGGATCTTTGGGGTCCGGATCTCTGGGACCCGGGCCGGGTCCGGACGGGGTTGGGCCCGGGGGGTTATTTAAGGACAATCTTGTGATCCATGGTCGGGTCCAGCACGGGGGTCTTGAAGACCAACCGGCCGTTGCCTAGGGAGAACCAGCCGGAGTCTAGGGCGTGGAGCTGGTCTTCGGAGTTGGGCCGCTTGTATTCCTCGTCGTCCAGGGTGGCCGTGCCGATGTTGGGTATGCCCACGAATTCCACCCAGAAGCGGTGATCGACCACCTCGCCCGGGTAGGCGCCGATCTTGGCCTTGATGGTCAGTTCGATGGTCCCGGCTTCCGTGGCCGGATCCAGCTCGAAAGTGGTGGTGGTAAAGAGGTTGTCGCGGTAGCTTAAATCCGTGCCGTTGTCGTCATACCAGGTGAAGGTCGAGGGCGCCGGGCCTGGAAAGACGAGGAGGGACTTGCGGCGGGTGGGCCCCGAGGGATCCAATATCATGGGGATTATGGCCCCTTCCCTGACCAACAGGGGCGCCACTTGCATGCCCTGAAGTTTGGCCGGGAGGGCCGACTCTTCCTGCTCGGGGTCTTCGGGCCTTTGGACCATGTCTTTATTGTGGAAGTCATACCAGCGGCCCTTAGGCAAGTAAAACATCACGATTTCCACATTGGGGGTGACCCTGGAGGCGACCATTAGGTGGGGGCCAATCATGGTTTCCACGACGCTGTCCCGGGCCAGGGGATCGTCTTGGAAGTAGTACAAGAGGGGGGCGATGATGGGTTCCCCGTTCAAGCTGGCCGTCCGGGCCAGGGAGTAGTAATAGGGCTCCAAGGCGGCCTTGGTCTCCAGGTTGAGCTTGGTCCAGGGGAAATCCATCAATTCCGCCGGAAGGACCAGCGGGAGGTTTAAGAGGGCGATGTTGGCCAGCCACGATTGTTTAATCGGATCGGTTTGGCTGGACGAGAGATTGCTGTAGAGCTGGGATATATCGGTTGAGTAATAATCGACCCCGCTCAAGATTAAATTGGCCCGGCCCTGGGCGGCGTTTTCGACGAACACCGGGTTGGGCTCAAAGGTCAAAACCCCGGCCCCGAAGCGGCTCATGCCGGCCATGCCGGCCCGGGAGACGGAAAAGAGTCTGGGCAAATACTGGCCGAAGCGCTTGATTTCGCGATCCGAGCTGAGGCTCTCCATCCATTTTAGGGCGTAACGCGGGCCCCAGGCGTAATGGGAGTGGATGCGGTCGTTGGGGTTGCCCTGGTACCAGCCGGTGGGGCTATAAATCTCCGGTTCCCCGCCAACCAAGTTAAAGAGCCTGGCCCCCATGAATATGGGGGTGGCCCGGGTTTCGCTGTGCCAGTAAGTCGCGGCCGGAGAGTGCGAGTAATCGATCATGCCGGACTTTTTTCCTTGGTAGGTAAGGAGCAGCGGGTTGCCCTGGGGCCCTCCGGCCCGGACCAAAAAACCCCTTTTGGCCATGTCGGAAAAAAATGGCGAATCCATGGGTATGTAAGGGGTCTCGGTAGTCAAAAGGTTAAGATCGAGGGCCACGGCATCGATTAAGGCTTGGATGGGTGGCTGGGGCCGGATCATTATTGATAGATTAGAATTCTCTGCTTTTAATTGGGCAAGATTGGTCAAATAGTCTTTATAATTTTGATAATTTTCTTTGTCTTTGGCGATAATCCAAGGAGAGAAGACGGACTTGGGCGGAAAGGCCGGACGGCCCAGAAGGCTCATCAGGATTCGTCGTAGGGAGGGTAGATCCTTACCCAGGATAACGAAAAAATCCACGCTCTCGTGTGGACCCAGGGGCCCGGTGGGGCCGACGAACCAGGGGTTGGCCGAAAAATCCCAGGCCAGGGGACGGGTCTCGTTTATGAAGATGGCGGCGTTCTGGAATTCTGGCCCCAAGGCGAAGGCCACCGGCGATTGGATGCCGCTGGCTCTGGTCCCGAAGCTGGACTCCAGTATGGGCCCGAAAGGTCCGCCCGGCATGACCACCCGCCCCAGGCGGTTTATGGCCACGAAGGAAAACCTAAAGTCGGCCCCCAGCCCGACCACATGGGTATAGCGGTCCCCATGGAAGGTGATGCCGGAGAGTTGGTTGTCCGGGGCGAAAGGCGAGATCCTGAAGACCTCCGAGGAGCTTCCGTCTTCCATGGTCTCGGTAATGGTCAGCCTGGGGTTTTGGCTTTCGAGGTCGGAAAAATGCAGCGATGACTCGGGACCTTGGTGGGGTCCGGCCCATTGGGAAACTTCGGCCAGCATGGGGGTGGTGACCCAGGGGTTAGCCGGGTCGGGCTCTTCCACGCTGATTCTGAAGTGCCAAAGGCCGTTACCCAGGCGCTGCTGGGTCAGAAAGTAAGGACCGAATTTGGAAGTGGAGGCTGGCGCGGCCCAGAGGGGTGAGGCGCCCAAAGCCAGAAAGGCCCCAAGGGTCAGCAGAACCCCAAAAGCCAGTAAAGCTCCGCCGGCCAGGCGGGCTGGCCAAGTCGGGCTTATAGGGCTTGTCGGGCTTGTCGGCCAAGCGTTTTCGGCGCGGCCGGCGGGGCGGGGGGAAAAAAAGGGCGGAAAGAACCCAAGGCCAAACGGCCGGGACTCTTTCCGCTGAAGGGTAGCGTCGGGAAGGGGAAGACTCGTAGTCATGGCCACTTTGGTCTCGAAAACGACGCCGGGGCCCGCCGTTGGCCGCTTAGGCGGCTGGGGCGGGCTCTCGGTACGGTCGGTTAAAAAAGCCTTGCGGCGATGGCCGACTTGGTCGCGGGGACCCAAAGAGGTCGTCGGGGCTGGGGTTTAGGCTTCGTAGTCGTTGGCCACCTTGGACTCGGGGGTGACGACGACCTGCCCGACCGAGTCGTCGTAAGTATAGGGTCCGAACGTGTCGAACAGGTTGGTCAGGTCGATGACGCTGTTGGCCGAGGAACGGAGCTCGGTGGAGAGGGTCTGGGGCACGGAAGCCACCTCAACCCGGATGCCCTCACGCCTGATGGTCAGGGCCAAATGGGCGAAATCGGCGTCGCCGGTGACCAGAACGACCGTGTCGGGTTTGATCCTAAGGCTCAAATCCATGGCGTCGATGGCCATGATAACATCAACGTTGGCTTTATACCAGCCGCTGTTGCGGGCTTGGCCGTTTTTCTCGTAGACAAGAAAGCCCTGGCTTCTCAGCCAGTGGATGTAGTGGCGCTTGGCTTCGCGGCGCTCCAGCCACTCGTTGGTGGCTGGGGGAACTCCCACGTATACGACCATTTCTATGAGTTCTCTCGAGTCGTCGCCGTAGTTTTCTAGGTACTCCCTGAACTTTAGCCAGTCAAAGGTTTTATTGAAGTTTTTGGAGGCAGCCTTGGTCACGTTGGCTTCGTCGACGAAGACTAGAAGCCGGTTTTTTGTGGTGGATTTTTTCATGTTAGCTCTCTTTTACTAAACTGGATTGATATATTCTACAAAACCAAGCTTTATGTTGGATATTGCGTTATTTAATGCATCTTACAATGCGTTGTCTAAGCGAATGATCATTATTGCAGGCTAAAATCCAAAAACTTAACCTATTATACAAATGCCCTTAATGAACGGTGACTTAATTTAGCGTCTTAGTTCCTTTAACGAGCGGCTAAGTTCCCTTTTGGAGTCAGCCTCTTTCATCGATTGCCTCTTATCGTAGATCTTTTTGCCCTTAGCCAGAGCCAACTCGGCTTTGGCCAAGCCGTTTTTGAAGTATAGCTTCAGGGGTATGAGGCTTTGCCCCTTTTCCTTTACCTTGCCTATAAGTTTGCTTATTTCTTTCCTATTAAGCAAGAGTTTTCTGCGCCTTTGGGGATCATGGTTACCAAAGGCCGTGTTGACGTAGGGGCTGATGTGGGCCCCCACTAGATAAGCCTCGCCGTTATCCAGCTTGGCATAGGCGTCTACCAAATTGGCTTTGCCGTCCCTGAGGCTTTTAACTTCGGTTCCCATGAGAACCAAGCCGGCCTCGTAACGATCCCCGAGCTCGTACTCGAAGCGAGCCTTCTTATTTTGGCAGACGATCTTAATCTCGTTGGATTGTTTGGCGCCCATGGGAATTACCGGCTTTCGGGGCAATCGTTGGCCCCTTTAAGGATGGTGGATAAGAACCCGACACCCAGCCGAACCGCCAAAATCGTAGTCACAGGCGGGTTTAATTCCCTCTTCCTTGACCGCCTTGCCTAGCGGCTCTTTTATTGGACGGGGATCTTTCGGCAATGATCTCTAAAATCGGGTACGGCCGGGCCTCTTTCACCGACCGCATGAGATAATATAAGAACGAAATAGAAAAAATCAAGTGGCTAAAGGAAAAAAACGACCAGTGATGGCGTATTTTTTCCCGCGGGGTCAGTGGGGCCAACAACGGCCGGGCTCTGCCCCATGAAACGCCCCAATTAAAACCCTGGGGCTGGGGGGAGAAGCCAACCGGCTAGGCGGCAAGCCGGGCGCGTCTTCCCGCGGCCGGTGGGGGCGGTGGGGCCCCAGGCCTAAGCGAGACAATCGCCGGCGAGCCAAAGCGGCGTGGTCCATATAAATTTAACGTATTATCTAATCTAAATTCGCTAAAAATGTTATGACTCAGAAAGGGTCGTTTAATAACCGGTGAAAAATAGAAGAATATTGGAAGGTGTATCGTAAAGTCGGACCTCGCCGGAGTAAAGGTAGCCAGCGTCGTTAAAATAACCAGCACATTTAGTAACTTAGGTAGGGTTGGTCCCATCTGGCCCATAGAATAGACCGCCAAGGCGGTCGTAGCCGGGGGCTTCAAGGCGACCGGTCCAGGGGCTACGGACCGTCCTTTAGCCGGGGCAGTCAGTACCCTTAATAACCCTACCAAATTATAGAACAATCAACTCTAAAAGTAAAGGCAAAATTTTTTTTCAAAGCTCTGAAATTAAAAAATAAAGACAAAAAAATATTTTGATTACTCTTTGGGAAGTAAAAGAGAAATATCGGAGCCAAAATAAGACTTTAATGGCGCATATTGAAATGATGCACCTAATAATAGGGCAAAAGATTCCCAGGGCAGTTTGGCCAATGGGTGGCGGTCGGGGGTGACAACAATAGGGCAAAAGATTCCCAGGGCAGTTTGGCCAATGGGCGGCGGTCGGGGAGTAACAATATCAGGTCGGCCAAAGCCGGCCCCCGGCCACCGGGGACCAGGGACGGGGGAACCTGGGCTGAGGGGATTCTGGGTGCCAGTTTTTTGGCCATGGCCGGGCGGAGGCATTTAGGATAATATGGTCGCAAAGGCTTGGCAGGGACGACTTTTCCCAATGCTGGCAATATTTTGGCCCGGGAGCCGTCTTAACTAAAGAACCGATTCGTAAGGAGGTTTACATGAAACGTTTTTTTTGTAAAATTCTTTTTTTTACCGCTTTCGGGGGCCTGTTGGTCATGCTGTTATGGAACGCCGTTATCCCAAGCGTTTCTCCCTTGGGAAGCATTTCATATCCGCGGGCCTTGGCTTTGTTGGTCCTCTGCCGCATATTGTTTGGGCACTTCACCGACAAAAACTACAACTACAAGCTACACAAAGCTTGGAACAACCTTAAGCCCGAAGAGCGGCTTCAAATATTGAACGGGCGCCATCTCTGGCCCCCTTCCGATGAACGCTGGGTCTGCGGACTGAGGGTACGCGGAAAAAGTTCTGGCGGGGACAAACATCGACATGCGGATCGCGACCACCGCCACGGGCCTGAGCCCGGCCACGGCCATGACCACGGTCATGAAGGCGACCGCCGCGACGGGCCTGAGCCCGGCCACGGCCATGACCACGGTCATGAAGGCGACCGCCGCCACGGGCCTGAGCCCGGCCCCGGCCATGACCTCGGTCATGAAGGCGACCACCGCCACGGGCCTGAGCCCGGCCACGGCCATGACCACGGTCATGAAGGCGAC
>JAIRNQ010000030.1 GCA_031257955.1 Deltaproteobacteria bacterium
GCTTCCCGGGGGAAGTACGGAAAGAATCGCGACAAGGTCCTTCTTTACTGCCGGAGCTGCGGCCACCGATTCGCGGCGACCCGGGACACCCCTTTATTCGGGGCCCATCTAAGTCCGGAACAAACTGGCCGTATTATTTACCTCGCGGCGAAAGGCGTTGGGATACGGGCCACCGGACGGCTTCTGGGGCTTAGCAAGAACACCGTCAAGCTGGCCCTTGAAAAGATTGGCGGGCATTGCCGAAATGTTTACTGCGCCCTGATGCGGGATCTTCAATTGGACGAGAGCCAGTTGGACGATCTGTGGACCTTTGTCAAAAGAAAGCGGTTATTGGCGGGCTCGAAGCCCGGTGGGGTCAATGGGAAGCCCGGGTCCGGAAAACCCTAGTGTCGCCAAGCCCCAGAGGATAAACCTCCAATGGCGCCCCCCAGAGAACAAGTCTCGATTGAGGGACCCATTTGGTGGGAGACGCGGCGGGTTGGGCCTATATACGCCGCGGGCGAAGCGGAAAGCCCCGGGCCCTGAGCGGAAAGGAGAAATTAGGGAAAGGAAAAATGATTTAGAGGCTGAAAGAAGTGAAGACAAATTTGATTATGTCTAAATTTTTGCGAGCCGGTATCGAGTAAGTATCTCTGGAGTCTATCGATCCAGAAAAGAGGGGTTTACGGGCGATCGTAGTCTACACCCTTCGGGCATGCCAGTGGCGGCCACCAGCCGAGGGGTGGTTATTGTGGCCCACGAAAGATGGGGCTTAACGTCAAAGCCGCCCGCGCCCTGGCCATTTGGCCGGGACGATTTGGATCACCAGGGAGCTTGCCCCGGCGAAGGTTCTGACGGGGCTTGGCTTTCGACGTACTCCCGGAGGATATCCTCGGTCACCTCGCCGCAGCTGCAGCAAAAGCAACCCTTGGTCCACAAATGCCTGTTATGGTAACGCTGCCTCAAAGACTCGAAAGAGGAGAAGAGGTCGTAGGTAGTTTTACCCTTTAGGAGCAAAATGAACTTGTTGATGTTGACTTTGGGAACGATGGACACCAACAAGTGAACGTGGTCGGACGAGATGTTGCCTTCCAGTATTTCCACTTTTTGATCGAGGCAAATATTCCGTATTATGTCACGCAATTTTACCTTGATATCTCCCCTGAACAAGTTTTGACGATTTTTTGTCACCAAAACTATGTGCAGTTTTATCAAAAAAACAGCTTCGGAGTTGAACTCTTGCTCTGACATTTAGATTTTATCCTCCATAATATGGACATATTATAAGATGTATCTTATAGATATCGATAAATTCAACATAAGAAAATCATTAAACTTTTTTACCCACCAAAGAGCGATAACTCTTAGTTTCGTGGTATTGTTGTCAAATTTTCCCTAGATTATTCCACCGAAGCGTTAGGGCCACCAAGGCCGCCATCGGGCGGCCGGGGGCGACTATCCGCCTTCCCGTTTACGTTGGTCGCGGCCCGGGCCAGATTAGGCCGGGCCCCGGGGTCATTGGGCGGCGTCCAAGGGGCGCCTAAAATCTATTAGTCGCCAATGATGCCCGTTGTAATTGGATTCTGGGTCATAGGTTAAAACCACGTCCATTTTGGGGCCCACCTCTTCCAGGCGCGGGGCCAGATTGTATCCGGAAACGTTAAGCCTATTTAAACCATCCGAGAGCCTCAGGTCAAGCCTCCCGCCCTTGGCGCTAAGGGCCTGGAGGATGGTCAAGCCCATAATGGCCACCACCGGGGCCGGGTGGCCAACCCCGAAGGGTTCCAGTTCGGCCAAGTGGGGGCTGAGGGGTTGCAAATCGGGGAGTTCGGCCACCAGATCCACCTGGAGATCGTTTTGGCCCCAATCATCGCCCTGTTCGCTGGTGGCCTTCTCGAAGCCGGCCTTGAATTCTTCCAGGCGATCCACGGCCACGGTCAGCCCGGCGGCCGCCGAGTGCCCGCCCATGGAAACGCACAGGTGGCGAACTTTGGAGAGGGCGGCGAAGAGATCGAAATTGCCTACCGTCCGGCCGCTCCCGGTGGCCTGATCGCCCTTTATGGTCATCAAAATGGTCGGTTTGCCGAATTTTTCGACCACCCTGGAGGCGGCCAGCCCCAAAACGCCTTTCTGCCAGCCCTCTTTGCAAAGCACCACCGTCCGGGAGTCGGGCGGGCATTCGTGTTCCATGAGTTCGAGTGCGTCCTCGAGCAAATTGGCTTGGGATTCGAAGCGGAATTTGTTAATGTTTTCCAGTTCGTCGGCCAGGCGGGCCCCGGCCACCGGCGAGTTGGTCAGGAGTATGTCCAAGGCCGGCTGGGGGCTACCCATGCGGCCGGCGGCGTTAAGCCTCGGGGCCATCTTGAAACCCACGTCCTTGGCCGAGACGCGGTTTTGGCCGTCCATTTTCAGTACCCTTTTCAAGGCCACCAGGCCAGGCCATTTGGTTACGTTAAGAAACTTGAGCCCATGGTAGACCATGGCCCGATTGGCACCCTGCAGCGGGGCCAAATCGGCTACCGTGCCCAGGGCCACCAGGGCCAGATGCTCGACCAGGTTCAACTCGGCCTTCACCTCGTTTAAAGCGTTCCGCAATCCCCAAGCCAGCATGAAGGCCACCCCGACCCCGGCCAGGGGCGTTTCCTCAAAGCCCCCGCCAAGGTGGGGGTTGATGATGGCCGCCGCCTCGGGCAGGGAGGGGGGCAAGTGGTGGTGGTCGGTGATGATGACCTTAAGGCCCAAATCGGTGGCCAGCTGGACTGCCCCGGAGTCGGATACGCCGCTGTCGACGGTGATCAAATACGAAGCGCCGCCGGCATGGATTTCCCGAACGGCCTGCTCGGAGAGCCCGTAACCTTCGTCTAGGCGGTGAGGGATGCGGTGGGTGACCTTAAAACCTAGGGCCCCGAGGACCCTGACCAAAAGGGCCGTGGCCGTAAGCCCATCGACATCGTAGTCGCCGCTAATGCCCACCACGGCCCCACGTTCCTTGGCCTCGACCAATAGATCCACGGCATTGCGCATGCCGGGCATGCTAAAGGGATCGGGCAAGGCGGTAAGGGAAGCTTCGATAAAAGTTTTGGCCGAGGCGGCATCCATAATGCCGCGACCCACAATAAAATCACCAAACAGTAAAGGTTTATCCATTTCCAGGGCTATGGCTTCAGCCAGTTTCGGATCCCTGGTTCTATATTTCCAGTTTGCCATACACCACCTAACCCAAAGCCAGGGCCGCGCCGTCCAGATCCCTGATGCGATCCCGCAGTTCGGCGGCCCTTTCGAATTCTAAATTCTTCGCGGCCTCGCGCATTTCCGATTTTAAGGCTTTAATGATTTTTGGTATCTCCTCGGGCGGTATTTCCATCCCGCGACTCTTGGGCCTTTCCTTGGGCACGGTAACGTAATCGGCCTCCCAGATGGAACCGGCCAAGCCTTCTACGTTTTTCTTGATGGAAGCCGGGGTGATCCCACGCTCTCGGTTAAACTCCAGCTGCTTGGCCCGACGCCTTTCCGTCTCGTCGCGGGCCGCTTCCATGGAAGGGGTGATCCGGTCGGCGTAGAGTATTACCCGCCCAGCCACGTTTCTGGCCGCCCGGCCGCAGGTCTGGATGAGGGATCTGGCCGATCTCAAAAAGCCTTCCTTGTCGGCGTCCAGTATGGCCACCAGCGACACTTCCGGCAAATCGAGACCCTCCCTCAGTAAGTTTATGCCCACCAAGACGTCAAAAACGCCCAAACGGAGATCTCTTAGGATCTCCACCCTTTCGATGGTTTTGATATCCGAGTGCAGGTAGCGAACCTTTACGCCCCTTTCGGCCAGATACTCGGTTAAGTCTTCGCTCATTCGCTTGGTTAAGGTGGTCACCAGGACCCTCTCGCCAAGTTTGGCCCGTTTTTTGATTTCCGAAAAAAGATCGTCCACTTGGCCGGTGGCGGGCCTAAAATCCATGGGCGGGTCGGTCAAACCCGTGGGCCTAATGACTTGCTCGGCCACCAGCCCGTTGGAAAGGTTTAGCTCGTATTCGGCCGGGGTGGCCGAAACGTATATGGCTTGGCTCAGGCGTCCGTTAAACTCGTCGAAGGTAAGCGGCCGGTTGTCCAGGGCCGATGGCAACCTAAAACCGTACTCGACCAAGGTGGTTTTGCGGCTGCGGTCCCCGTGGTACATGGCCCGGACCTGGGGCACGGCGATGTGGCTCTCGTCGACTATAAGCAAAAATTCTTTAGGGAAGTAGTCCAAGAGCGTCGGGGGCGGCTCGCCCTTGGCCCGACCGGTTAAGTGCCTGGAGTAGTTTTCTATGCCATGGCACCAGCCCAGTTCCTTCATCATCTCCAGATCGAAATTGGTTCTCTGGTTTAGCCTCTGAGCCTCCAAAAGCTTGTTTTGGGCCATAAGTTCGGCCGATCGTTCCTCCAGCTCGGCCTTTATGTCCACCATCGCCCGTTCCAGGTTCATTTTGGTGGTCACGTAATGGCTGCCCGGATATATCATGACCTCGCTTTGGGCTTTTACGGTTTTCCCGGTCAGCGGGTCGAAGAGCGAAATCCGGTCCACCGTGTCCCCAAAGAACTCGACCCGGACGGCCTCGGCCTCCTCGTAAGCCGGAAAGATCTCCAAGACGTCGCCCCTGAGCCTAAACACCCCCCGGTGGAAATCGACGTCGTTTCGGTCGTATTGCATCTCCACCAGTTTGGCCAAGATCTTCCGAAGCTCCCTTTCCACCCCCACTTCCAAATGAAGCATCAGGGCCTGGTAAGACTCGGGCGAGCCCAAACCGTAAATGCACGAGACCGAGGCCACGATCAAAACGTCGTTTCGGTCGAAGAGCATGCGGGTGGCCGAGTGGCGCATGCGGTCTATGGCCTCGTTTATCTGGCTCTCCTTCTCGATGAAGGTGTCCGACTGGGGAATGTAGGCCTCGGGCAGATAATAGTCGTAGTAGGAAACGAAATACTCCACGGCGTTGCCGGGAAAAAACGACTTAAATTCCCCATAGAGCTGGGCGGCCAAAGTTTTGTTCGGGGCCAAGACCAAAGTGGGCATCCCTATCCTGGCCACCACGTTGGCCATGGTGAAGGTCTTGCCCGACCCGGTCACTCCCAAAAGAACCTGCGAAGGGGCGCCGTCCCTAAGGTTATCGACCAATTGCCCAATGGCCTCGGGTTGGTCGCCCTGCGGAGAAAACTCGCTTACCAGCTCAAAACTGCGTTTCATGCGCGCCTTACGGGCTCGGCGACTTTGCCGCGCCCCGGGCTTAGCCCAAAAATTACGTCCCCAGCCCGGCCTTCCGGCCCGACCTAAAAAAGCTCGCCGTGTCTCTCCGGGTCTCCCAGAAGCCGTCACCGACCAGAAACGCTCACCAATGGGCCTAACGGGCCCGCTACGGGCTTTTCGCGTCTAGCCTGTGTCCCCCTAGCGGGGTTGGCCCAATCGTGGCTCTACGGGGCTGTCAGGGGTCTTTATGGCCCTGTCCATGTCTGACCAGTGATGGCCATCGTTTCGACCCCCAGGGGGTCCTTCACGGGGGTACTTCTTGGAGGCCCCTCATTGGGGTCCCTAATTGGGCGCCTAAGGGCCAGTGGGGGCCAAGGACAAAAAAACCCCACGATTCGACCGCCCAGACGTTTCCAACCCAGGGCCGCAATCGAAAATATCTCGTCGCTATAGGGGTTAAGGTTATCAGGCCGGGTGAAAAACTTGACCAAAAGACATTATAGCAAGCCGGGCGGGCTGTGTCCAGAAGAACTTAGCGGCTGGGCGAGGGTTTTATACTTACCATATTCTCTTTTTTATCTGTCTTTTCCAAGCTAAAATATACTAAAATTAGGCCTACTATATTATTTACTAAAATTTTAATATTTAAGTAGGGTATAGAAGATAATATATTACAAATAATTAATTTTATCAAATTATAGACTAATCTTTTATCACTTTTCCGCCCATGCTTTATCAGACCATAAGGGTAAAAACGTGCCGCTTAAGAAATTTAAAAAAATAACAGCGCTAAAGTCTACTCCAATAATTCCAACGAACCAAAACCTGACTTCCAAGCCTACCCGAAGCCAATCAAAAACCCCCACGGAACCGGTAAGTTCAATGGGGGTAAAGGGGGGCGGTTGGCCGGACCTGTCGGCCAGTGGGTACCGTCGGTATCCTTCGGGGCCATGGGATTGGCCAACACGGCCTAAAGGTCCGAAATTACCCTAACGG
>JAIRNQ010000041.1 GCA_031257955.1 Deltaproteobacteria bacterium
GGCCATAATCCCGCCGCCCAGGTGGTTGGTATCGCCTTCCCCCCAAACGTCGCCGACGCTTGGGAAAAAGTTATAAGTCTCGTAGTTGCCCCGGCCAACCTCGGCAAAGGCGCCGAAGACCGCTTGGCCGCTTTGAAAGCCGACTCCGGCGGAAACGCCCAATACCATGGAGACCCCGGAGTAGTCCACGTGCGATCCGGTCTCGTGGCGAACCGTGCCCCCGGCCATGGCCATAAACGGCGCCCAGATTACCCCGCCGGCCAAATTGGATCCCACTGCCTCCACCGCGTTGGTTAAGGCGGCGCCGGTAAACAGATCGGCCGTCTGGTTTAGGCCGCTAAGCCCGGCGGCGAAACCCTCGGAGAGGCTTTTGGTGGTTTCGTTAGCCTTGGCGCCCGATAAAGTGGCTATAAGATCGCTATTGTTTACGGCAACGTCAAAATCGTACATCACGAGACCGACCAATTCCTCGCCCTTGCTGACGATATTAGCTGTCACGCCACCTTCTATCAACTTCACCCGATCGCCTATCTTAAGCGAACTGGGGCCGGATTCCACGGTCACGCTTACTATGGAGTTGTCGATATCGGCGGTATTGGCGGCCATGACGGTATCGCCGTCGGCGATGGCGTTCGGCAAATAAAATTTTAGATACTCAAAATTGCTTATACTGTTTACCGAACGACCTGACGTTCTAAGCGTTAGCGAGTTGCCGCTAACGGCGTCGCCGCTACCCGTAATTAAACCACCAAAAATGTTAGCGCCGGTAAGGATTGGGGTGCCGCTGATGGTCACGGCGTTATTGGTGGCGGTGATCGCCGTTGCGCTGGGGGCTCTGACGTAACCGCCATAGAGGTTAGCGTCGGTAAGGGTTGGGGAACCACTGATGGTCAAGGCGTTATTGGTGGCGGTGACTACCGCGCCGCCGCTGGTGCTGGCGCTGTAAGCGAAGCCGCCAGTGAGGTTAGCGTTGTTAAGGGTTGGGGAGCCGCTGATGGTCAAGGCGTTGTTGGTGGCGGTGACTATCGCGCCGCCGCTGATGCTGGAGCTGAAAGCGTAGCCGCCAGTGAGGTTAGCGTTGTTAAGGGTTGGGGAGCCGCTGATGGTTAGGCTATTTTTGGTGGCTTTGATCGTGGTGAGCCCACCGGAAACGGCTAAACCTCCGTAAATAGTCCCGGATATCGTCGTTGAGTTACCTTCGATTCCAATGGAGTTTTCCTCAGCCGTGGCCGAGCCAGTATTGCTGGTGGCCAAACCGCCGAAGACGTACCCCGTTGTTTCTACGTCTCTGAACGTAATGGTGTTGTATGAGGCCGTGGACACATCATTGTAGCTCTCGGCCATACCGCCGTAAGCATAATCTATAGTGTCGGCGTTACTGATCGTGAGGGTGTTTTCCGAGGCCGTGGCCGAACCAACGCCAAAGGCATAACCTCCGTAAACAACCTCTATGGTGTCGGCGTTACTGATCGTGAGGGTGTTTTCCGAGGCCGTGCCCGAGGTACCGCCCTCGGCATAACCGCCGTAAACATCATATAAGGTGTCGGCGTTACTGATCGTGAGGGTGTTTTCCGAGGCCGTGCCCGAGGTACCGCCATAGGCAAAACCGCCGTAAACAGACTCTATGGTGACGGCGTTACTGATGGTGAGGGTGTTTTCCGAGGCCGTGGCCGAGGTACCGCCAATGGTATAACCGCCGTAAACATCAAATAAGGTGTCGGCGTTACTGATCGTGAGAGTGTTTTCCAAGGCCGTGGCCGAGGTACCGCCATCGGCATAACCGCCGTAAACATCAGATAAGGCGTCGGCGTTAATCGTGAGGGTGTTTTCCGAGGCCGTGGCCGAGGTACCGCCATCGGCATAACCGCCGAAAACATCAGATTAGGCGTCGGCGTTAATCGTGAGGGTGTTTTCCAAGGCCGTGGCCGAGGTACCGCCATAGGCATAACCGCCGGAAACTGAGTCTATGGTGTCGGCGTTAATCGTGAGGGTGTTTTCCGAGGCCGTGGCCGAGCCATTTGGGATGTAGGCTAAACCGCTGGCAAGAAAGATGGCTTGTCCACTGTTAAACGTAAGGGAGTTTCTCGAGGCCAAGGCCGTGGTTTGGCCATTTGAGACGGCGTAGCCTGCAAAAACCTCATTCTGAATGTAACCTGAGTTAACGGTAACCGAGTTATCCAGCGCTGACGCCTCGCCGACACTATTGAAGGCATAACCGCCATAAACGGAGGACATGTTACCTAAGTTAACGGTGACCGAGTTCCGATTGGCGGAAACAAGTTCGCTACCGGCATATTCTATCGCCGCTCCGTAAACATTGTAATATAATTGGCTAGTGCCAATATTGGTATTTATGATTATCGAATAACCTTCGGTAGTCGTTCCGCTATGGTATAACTCTGAAAAAGAAGAAAAAGTACCATCGATGTTTGGCGAGTTACCAGCGACATGGCCATTTCTGGGAGGATCGTCAACGATAATTTGCGCCATTATGGCGGTTGTCGCAAAATTTATAGTGATGATTACAAACGCAAATAATAGAATATGCTTAAATATTTTCATGGTGACACCAAATCGGATTAAATTGTTTAACTAATTGAATTTTTTGATTTGTGATTTTACTCTGAGTTTTACTTAAGTCATATAACCATTTGAGTTATAATTGTTAAGTTTAAGGGTTAAAAGGGTATTTAGGACATTCCCTTAGGTCGGCGATCGGTCAAATTTACTGTCGTGCCACCGCTGATCTCGTCCGCATGGATTATTTATTTAGGCGGGGATGTCCCGAATCGTGAGCAAGGGTTTGGTTTATGGCCAAGCCGGCGGAAGCACTCGACGGAACGCCGTATAAAAAAGCCCAGGAAAGGGTTGGCGCGCCTTTGGGACTTGGCCTAAGCGCGGGCATTGGGGTAGGCCTTTGGCGACCGCTATGGCGAACGAACCAGCTTATCCGTGCATAGTCCCAGGCAAAGTGAGTAGTTAGGATACAACGCAAAGGAACATTTAGAATATATCATATATCCCGTTAATTTGTAAGACTTATAGGGGGTGCATAGAATTTTTTACAGTTATTTTTTAACAATCCCTAAGCCCATAAATTATTACTGACGGGTCATAATGTCCAATAATAGACGACTTAATTTATTCAATTTTTGTCGGAAATATTGTCCAATATGCGAACTCATTTCAACTCTAATAATTACTGGTAGGGTAAAAAAGTTAGTATTTAGATTCATCAGCCCATAAATTTGTTGTTAATGTTGATGTTCACTGGTTACGACTATTGGAAAGGCAATATTTCCTCTATACGTGCCGCTTTTGAGGTTACGGAATCTCTCGTCACCATCGCGGCCTCAGTCTACCCTCTCACAAGAACCTTTGTTCCCTTTGTCCGCGTCGCTTTCTCGGTGGTGGATGACTCCATCATAACCCCTCTGGAAATGGCCCTGGGGTGGGGTTCCCAAAGAGCGTTCAATAAATGGGACATCGCAAAATCCTTATATTTACGGGAGAAAGAACTAACTCGTCTCGAAACTGAATCGAAAAATTTACTAAACGAGGCTTGGACGTCTTTAGCCAATTCAAAGTTAAGATTTTAGCCCCCAAACGGTCGCCGCGGCCCCAATGTTCAAATAAACGGGGGCTAACGTTTCCGGCCTTCTGGTTCGCGGCTCACAATCGAAATACAAATTAATGTCGGCGGGGAGTAATGCCGACTGGCTATCGGCCCAGTATAAAAATAAAAATTAAAGTCGATGGAGGGTAATTCCGATAAGTAAAGTGAGCCCGCACCAAGGATGGGACTCACAACCGCCGGAGTCGGAAATGACCTCGTTAAACTTAAACCTTCTGCTGGGAAGCTACTCGCAAGGCCTTTTGATTCAAAGGGCCCAGGCCAGTCGCCTTAACCAGTCAGCCCAAGAGGCGGGATCGGCCGAAAAAGCCCAAGGCTGCCATGCCTCCCCGACCGCTGTGGGTTTAGAGGACGAGGTTAAGAAGGTCGAGCCCATTGGCCAGGAAGAAAATCACCTGGAAGCGGGGTCGCTGGCGGAGAAAACCAAGAGCGTGCTGGAACGCTTTGGCGAGAGCCTCGAGGAGCGGCTAAAAAAATCCAAGGCATATGACCCGGTGGCCGCTTCGGCCACGCTGGAAAGGCTGGTCTCCGAGGCCGCCGACATCGGTGGGGCTTTGGGCCAGGCCAAGGCCAACGAATTCATGAACAAAATTTTGGTGGCCGCCGACGGCCAGGCCGGAGCGGACTCCATCGAACTGGCCATAGAATCGTTTTTCGCCCAGGCGGCCGGATCCTCTTTGGCCAACCCCACCGCCTACCAGAAACTGGAAGAGGCCAAAGGCGAGTTCTCCAAGCTCTACAACTCCCCCGACGCCGAAGGCGAGGAAGACTCTGGCCAAGAATACTCCCAGCCGGTGGCCTCCGCCCAAAACCTTCTATACAACGCCTACGTGTCAGCCAACATGGCCGCCCGCTTCAATAATCCCGTCACGCCAAGCTCCCTCGGCAACCTCTTTAAAGCCCTGGCCTAACTCTCGCCCATTCCTTCAGCCGGCCCCTCCGGCCCCACGACACCGGCTTTTCCCGTTACCCACCACAAAAGACCGCTAACCCCGCCAAAGCCATGGCCTTGAGGGTCGTTTGCCCTCCACAAAAGACCCTCCACAAAAAACCGCTAACCCCGCCAAAGCCATGGCCTTGAGGGTCGTTGACCCTCCACAAAAGATCCTCCACAATAGATCGTTAACCTGGCCTGGAAATTGGCTTTTAGGGTGGTGCGCTTTTAGCCAGTGATTTCTCAATCAGCCGCCACCGAGCCTGGTATGCTTTCTGGTCGTGATTCTCGGTGCCGGCTTGGGCTTGGCTTGGGCTTGGGAGACGCGCCACTTTGAGTTGGTGACGGGTGGAACTTCGGAGGGGGAACAGGGGGAGGGATGGGGGGAAGGCGTTGACTTTAGGTATTAAAGGAGGGTAATGAGGTTACTTTTTAGTTGAAATTATTTTTAATTTGCACTACATAGAGTAAAAATACCGGTTGATTTTGGTCAGACGCAATTTAATTGGAATAAGCCAAGGATCCATGCCGAAAAGAGATGTCAGCGGCGTCAAAATGTAATATAATGTCCGTGGAGCGGATTCCAGCCCCTCTTGGGCCCCAGGTTAGCCGCCCGGGTCAGACCCTGACGTCGGGCTTTTGACCATTGGCCAAGGTCAATGGCGTGGCCGCCTTGGGGGCCGCGGTGAAACTGCGACCGGCGGGGCCGTAGGCCACAGCCGGAGGGGTTTTTATTGGCCGCGGGGCTGAAAAACGATTATGTGTTATAATTTTATCGTCTGGGATTTTGGCTTGGCCGGGCGACCTTGGGAGGCCCAAGGTCTTAGCGCCGGGCCGCCGGTCCTCTCTTGGGGCCTTGTCCGGTGGGAGCGGCTGGGGCGGAAAGCCCCCGGATACCTTGTGACTTGGCCGCCAAGCCTTAAACTGGACATGTTTTTTTCGCCCTTGCCGTTGGGAGGCGGCGTCTTTGGTCGGATGGGAAGCGCGGCCTAAAGTATTATTTAGAGTCATTCATTGCAATCTTTTACAATATTTTGCGCGTAAATTTTAATGCCAGGTTTATTTACCACTAATTAGCTTAAATTTCAAGGAGAATCTATGGCTGAGGCTATAGAAATAGATACTTTAAATGAAGGCACAAGTAAGACACAAGATACTACAATGGATACGTATTTTCTGCCGCCGGCTGAGAGAAAGCCTGCCCAGGTTCCGGCCCGCCGAATCAAGGCCCTACCCCCGACCCCTCGGGAAAAGCCCCCGACGCCGGCCCCGGTTAAGACAGATTCCTTCAACGCTTACTTGGCCGAAATTAGGCGCTTTAAACTCCTGACCCCGAAAGAGGAAGAAAAACTCCTTAAGGACTACCAAATAAACCAGGACCCCGAGACGGCCAGGCGCATAGTCACGGCCAATCTTAGGCTGGTGGTCAAGATCGCCATGGAGTTCCAAAGCCATTGGCTCAACAACCTTCAGGATTTGGTCCAGGAAGGCAACATGGGGCTCATGCAAGCCCTTAAGAAGTTCGATCCCACCAGAGGGGTTAAATTTAGTTACTACGCCTCATACTGGATCAAAGCCTATATCTTAAAGTACATCATGGAAAATTGGCGCTTGGTCAAGGTTGGCACCACCCAGGCCCAGAGAAAGCTTTTCTACAACCTCAAGAAAGAGCAAGATAAGCTTTTGAAGGAGGGTTTGGAGCCGGCGGCTGGGCTTTTGGCCGAGCGGTTGGGCGTTAGCGAACAAGCCGTCAAAGACATGGACATTCGCATGTCTTCCGGTCGGGAAATCTCTTTGGACGCCCCCATCGGTCAAAATTCAGACCAAACACAGATAAGTTTGCTTCCTTCCGATGATGAGGGCGCTGACAATATCCTCTCTGACGCTCAAATGCGAGAAATAGTAGCGGACAAACTGGAACGCTTCAGGGAGACACTAAACGATCGGGAGCTGATCATCATGGACAAGAGGCTCCTGACCGATAACCCGGTCACTCTTCAGGAACTGGGCGAGGAATTCGGGGTTACCCGCGAGCGCATCCGCCAACTGGAAGAACGGCTAAAGAAGAGCATCAAAAAGTACCTCCAAAGCGAGCTTCCGGAACTTAAGTAATGGTTAATTCTCGAAAGCTGGGTTTTTGTGAGGCTTAAACAATGATCATGGCCTAAAAACCCCCTATATGGGGTTTTTATCGGTCTTTCAAACATGCTTTTCGGAAAACCGAGGCCATGTTTGCCCGCCAAACGGGCATATTTTTCGTTAATTTATTTCGGTTTGCTTTGGCCTACCCAATCGAGATCCATCGAATCCGATGGATTGCGCCAAACGAATCTCGGTAAGCGCCTAAATATCGCGCCTTGTTAGTTTCCGCCTTTGTTCACGCGGCCAAGATATCTATTGTCTTGACTTTAGAATTTTATCGGTATAAAATTCAGTTAACTTAAAGCCTATAAGTTATAATATATCTCCTGAGTTGACTCAGACACTTGTCGGAGACTCCATGGTCCCCAACTTCTCGGTTCCCATCACTATTCGCGCGACTAAAAGCCCCATGAAACCAGCCAAAATTCGCGCGGCGGCCGAGCTTCCGGTTCCCGCCAGGCCTCTCGCCGTGGCCAGCTCCGTGGCTGACGCCAATCTTTGCCCGCCGGCCGAACTACCGGTTCTCGCCCAGCGTTTTGGTTCGGCCAGCTCCGTGGCTGACGCCAATCTTTGCCCGCCTGCCGAAATATCGGCTCCAACCCAGCGTTTTGGCTCGGCCAGCTCCGTGGCTAGCGGCTATCTTGGCTCGGCGGTGGGCACGCTTATCCTTATCGTCGCCTTGGGCTTGTCGTTGGCCGGCTGCGAAAGTACCTTGTCCAGTACCTCTCCCGTCGCCCAGAGCTATTACTACTTCATGCGGTCCCATTATGAGGAACTGCGCATGAAAGATAAGGAAGCGGTCAACTCCATGATAATGGCGGTGGAGTCGGACCTAAACTCCCCCTACCTTAACGTCGAAGCCGCCAAGCTGATGAGCCGGGTAGGCCGCGTGGAAGACGCCGTGGCCTTCGCCGAGAAAGCCATAAGCGTCGATCCCAACAACATTGAGGCCAGACTACTAAACGCTTGGCTGGCCGCCGGGGCGGCCAACTGGACGGCGGCCGAGAGCCAGTATGTCGAAGTCCTGAGAATCGATCCCTTAAACGAGGAGGCCCTCTCGTATCTGGGCGCCCTATACGCCGAAAGCGGGCGCATGGACGAAGCCGCCAAGACTTTCACCCGGCTGGGGCAACAGTCGCCGGAATCGTATTTGCCGGATTATTACTTGGGCCGTCTTACCCAAAAACAAAACAAACGTAAAGAAGCAATCAATTATTTTAGGAAGTCCTTAAAGAAAAATCCCAACTTTGTCCCGGCCATGGCCGAACTGGCCCTTCTCTACGAGCAAGAAAACCGGCTAAATGAGGCCGAGAGCGTCTATCGGCAGCTGATCAAACTTCAACCCGAATCGACCGTGCCCCAGGCCAGGCTCTCCCACATCCTCCTAAAGACCGGACGCAAAGCCCAGGCCGTGGAACTGCTTAAGCAGATGAGCAAGTCGCTTCCCAACACCGTCGACGCCGTCCAAGCCTCCATCGTTGTCGGCTTGGCCTACATCGATGAGGGCATGTTCAAAGAAGCCACCGACGAACTGGAAGCGGCTTTGGCCCAGAGCCCCAACAACGACACCGTCAAATATCTCTTGGCCTCCCTCTTGTCCAAAACGGGAAGCCAGGACCGTGCCGCCACCCTTTTGGAAGGGGTGAGCCCGGCCAGTGAATATTTCGTCGATTCCAAGCTTCTTTTGTGCTCCATATTGATCCTACAAAACAAAAGGGACGCCGCATACGCCATGCTGGACAAGGCCAGGAGCCAAGCCCCGACCTCACCCCAGTTGGTTTTGGCCTACGGGGTCCTCCACGAGGAGGCCTCAAACTTCAAACAGGCCCGGGACGTCTACGCCAAGGCCATCCCCAAATTCCCAAAATTGGCCGATCTAACCTTCCGGCTGGGATTCGTTGAGGATAAGCTGGGAAACAAAGCGGCCTGCGTCAAGGCCATGCGCGAGACCATAGAACTCGACCCCAATCACGCCGAAGCCTTAAACTATCTGGCCTACACCTGGGCCGAGATGGACCAAAACCTCGACGAGGCTCTAAAGATGGCCCTTAAGGCCAACTTCCTGGAGCCCAACAACGGCTACATCGTGGACACCGTGGCCTGGGTTTACTACCGCATGGGCGACGCCAAAAAATCGTTGCCCCTCTTGGAGCAAGCCGCCAAGCTATCCGATGAGGATCCCGTGGTCCTTGAGCATCTGGGCGATGTCCTCCTCCAGGTCGGAAGGCAATCCGAGGCCAGGCGGGCTTATGCCAAAGCCTTGGAAAAAGGTCACCAAGAGCCAGGAGTCATTAATGAAAAGCTCCAAAATATCGATAACTAACGATTTTTTGGGATCTTTGGCCGGGAAAGGCGTCCGTTGGTGTCGTAGCGAAGCCACCCTCGTCATCCTGGCCCTTCTTTTGGCCCCGCTTTTGTGGTCAGGCTGCGCCCTCACCGGCAAAACGCCTCCCCCCGCCCCGCCGACCGACGAGGCTAAGAACGAAACCCTGGCCGAGGCCATGGCTTTGGCCACGGAGCTGGCCCGCTCCGCCCGAGAGGTCTCGTCCCTGGCCGTCAGGGGCTCTTTCGATTATTCGGCCGGCAACTCGAAACATTTTTTTCGATTTGAACTGATCGCCCAAAGACCGAACAGCTTTCACTTCACCATAAACGATCCCCTTGGCCGCCCGGCCATCAGAATCATCTCCGATGGGACGCGGGCCATTGCTTTGGAATACGGGCCGGCCAAGGCCTCGGTCGGTGAGTCCCAATCGTTGTCCCTGGGCGCTTTCATGCCCACAAGCTTTTCTTCCGCCGATTTCATCTCGCTTATGGCCGGCACGCTAATTCCCGATCCGGCCGAGGCCGAGATTGCCGCCAAAGACCTGGAGCGGACTACCCTCAGGCTTTCGCCGGCCGGCCACTGGGCTGGGACCGCTTGGCTACTCAATGTCTCCCAAGGGGAGCTGGGGCCCAAGCTGGACGGTTTTACGGCCCACGTGGGCGAAGAACAACCCATCGTCGTCTCCTACGGCCAGTTCACCGCCCAGACCGTCGAGGATCTGGAGAAAACCGTGGAGTTTCCCAACCGGCTGGATCTAAGCTGGGGCCGCGACCAGAAAGCCCTGGTCCGCTATGAAGAAATCCGCTTGGGCTTTCCGCCCCCGGCGGAGATTTTCTTAACCACCGTGCCCAAGGGCTTCACCGAGGTAGAATCGTAACCCAAGCCAAGTCCCGCTTGGCCTCCCACCCTGGGGCCACTCGAGACTCACTTGGAACCCCCTCGGGCGCCCAGAGGACCGAAGCTTGCGGCTGGACCTTTCGCCCGAGCCGTGGGAAACGGCCATGGGCCTAGGCCATGGCGATGGGCCATGGTGCCGGACCTTGGGACGACTTTGGCAGAGAACGGGTCAGGGACTACCAGGGGCTTGGTCGGCGCTTGGCGGCTGGGCGAAAGTCCCAACCCTTCGTTTAGGGCCAGTAAGTTTCAGCAAACTCAATCTAAATATCCCCCAAAAAAGCCTTTAATAATTCTTTTGTTTCTGTATATCTATACAGTAAAGAATTTGACATGTTGTTTTATGGCTTTTTCGTTTTCGGAGACCGATCATGACGGCCAACGATTATGATTACAGGAAGTACCCTCCCCAGTCCCAAGCGGACCAGGAACCTTACGGCGACGATCTTGGCTTTGACAATGAAATAAAGCAGATCATCAAAGATTTGGACGATACCAGCGGAGCTGAACTGGTCAGGCACCAAGGCCAAGCCAACGAGGCCCAAATCCCGCCGTTTGAGCCCGGTCCCCAGGACTACCCTGGGCAAGCCCCGGCCCAGCCGCCCCAGGCCGGGCCTTATCGGCCCCAAGGTCCAACGCTTGGCCCACCGCCGGGCCCCCCACCGGGGCCGCCGGGTCCAACCCTGGGACCGCCACAGGCACCGACACAAGGGCCACCGCCGGCCAGACCGCCTTTCGTTTCCCAGCCTGGCCCACCGGCTTGGGAACAAAATCCGCCCCAGGGCCCTCTTCAGGGCGCACCCCAGGGCTACGCCGCCGACGCTCCCCTAGGGACTTCTTACCAAACCCCACCGCAGGGCTACGCCGCCGAGGCGCCCCTAGGGACTCCTTACCAAGCCCCGCCGCAGGCCACACCCATGGCCTATCCGGGCCAAACCGGCCCGGCCCAAGGCCCGCCCCCGCGCCCCCAGGGCGCCTATCCCGGCCAGGGACAACCGGCGCCAGCCCCTGGCCCGAGGGTCGGGGATGCCTTTCCAGACGCTTATGCCGGGCCCCCCAATCCCGTTCGTCAGGGCTGGGACCAAGACCCGCCACCATCGCCCGGCCCACGCCAAGGCTCACAACCCCTGCCCCCTCCCCAGCGGGAGGTCCTGACGGCCAGAAACCCGGTCCCGGCGCCAAGGCCGCCGGCCCAACCCCTGGACGATACCTTGGTACTGCCAGACGGTTATGGGATCGGCCCGGCCAAAGTTCACGACGTCATCGATTTAATAGACGAAGTCGAAATACCGACCCTACGAGCGACTGGCTTGGGCGATCGCAAGGTGTCCGATCTTACCGCCTCGGAACTGGAGCGTTTGATTGAGGCGGCCGTGGAGAGGGCATTGCTCAAGGCCACGAAATAATACTCCCCGGTCGGCCCGGTCGCCGGAACTCCGCGCCCGGGCGGCGCTTTTGCCCCGGAAGGGTACTCCCCAACTGGGCCCAGTCCGGACGAAAACTATTTTATTTGATTTTTGTGGCCCTTTTTTGGTAATTTCCTATTTTCACTCGCGCTCGCGCCGGGGCCTATCCGCCCCGGAGACTAGCCCGAAAACTTACCCTAAAACGCCCCAAACGCCTTAGGCGTTGGCGGGCGGTAGGGATAAACTGGAAACGCCAAACGGTTTGGCCCCAACCCCAAGGCCGAGGGAACACCCCGGCGGCTCGTCGAAAGTGATTATGGCTAAAAAGGTACCAATTAACAAACTTCTGCGCATGGATGACGCTTTTCTCACAACTTCGGAAAGGTTATTCCTATATTTTAAATCCCACACCCGAGCCATTGTAGTCACCGTGATCGTCCTGGCCGCTCTGGGCCTGATCGGTTTTATCGTTAAATCGGTTCACGATTCCAAGGTGGCCAATTCGCTCGAAGCCTTCCATCAGGCCAACATCGTCCCGGACGTCGACGCCCGGGTCGATGCCTTGCTGGCGGTGCGAACGAACTACTCCGGCACCAAGGCCGCCCGTCAGGCCGCCTACGCCTTGCTGGACAACTACTTGGCCACGGCCGACGTGGAAGAAGCCCTGCCCCTTCTGGACGAACTCATAAAATCCGCCGACGCCTCAGAGGAAAGCCTTAAGCCGCTGCTGTTAGCCACCCAGGCTGGCCTCTTTGAACAGGTGGGGCAACTGGATTTGGCCCTGGAATCATACAAAACCGCGGTATCCTTTGTCGATAAGGGTCAGGTTACCCCCATCGAGGAACCTTTCCTGGCCGACCTGCTCTCGTCCATAGGGCGGGTAAACTTGGCCTTGGGCCGGACCGACGACGCCAGAAAGGCCTATGAGGACGTTATCCTTCGGACACCTAATACCTACCGTTCCTACGCGGCCCAAGTTAAGCTGTCTCAAACCGCCCCGACTTCCGGCGCCGCCAAGGCCGCGCCGGGGACCGAACCCGCTTCCAACGCGGACGCCCCAGCCGAGCAAGCTATTGACCATAGCGCCCACGATCATAGCGCCAATGGGACCGAGCCGGTAGCCCAGCCCGCCGGGACCAGCCCTGAAGCCGACCAAGCCGCCGAGCCCAGCCCTGAAACCTCCCAGGCCGCCGAGCCCAGCCCCGAAGCCGACCAAGCCGCCGGGGCCAGCCCTGAGGCCGTCGGGCCTAGCTTAGAAGCCGGCCCTGCCGAAGGCGCCACAAACGAGACTCCCGAAGTGGGCAAAACCACAGCCGACGGGGAAAGCAACGGGGCGCCTTCGGGCGAGTAAGCTTCCGGTGACGCGGCTTTCGTGGAAGCCGGCGGGAAATTAACCCAAGGCCCAGCGGTCCAGGATGGCCATGACGGCCCGGCACCCGTTCCCTTTTCCCCGATGGATCCACGGCCCAGCCACCAATCGCAACACCAACATAATCGAGGTCCGGCCGCGATGTCAGACGAAAAAAACGGAGACCGGAAATTTGAACCCAAGGTTGGCCCCGCCAAACCCGACGACGGGCGTTCGCCGTTTCTCGCCGACCTTGATCGGATAGCCGAGGAAGACACGGCAACGGGTCCGGGGCTCTCCCCCGATCCGGGCCAGGAGTCCGATTCCGGCCCGGGCTTGGATTTCGAAGGCCTTTCGGCCAAAGCGG
>JAIRNQ010000093.1 GCA_031257955.1 Deltaproteobacteria bacterium
CGGGCTCGGGGGTTGCCCCGGGGGCGGGGGCGGCCAAGTCCGGCCAAAAGCCGGACCACAAGGCTACGGCCGGCAAACAATCCAGCCTCGCGGCGGCGGCCACGGCCGCGGCTTGGAAGGGCGCCAAGAGTCCGGAAGAGGCCGAGGCCGAGTTGCGCCGCCAAGCGGAAATCATTAAAAACATAAAAATTCAATCCGATAAATCCGGACCGGATCGCGAACTGGCCGGCCAGGGCGAATCGGATTCGACCCGGCCCTTCACCGTCCAGGACTTTAGGCTCCTGGCCAGCCTCTGGCCTCTGACCAAACCCTTTAGGGGGGTGATGTTCTGGGGCGTCTTCATGATCGTGGCCTCGGCCGTCGTGAGCCTGGCCTTACCCTACCTGACCAAAGTGGCCATAGACCGTTACATCCTCCCCCTGGGGCGTCTCTTCCATCTGGAGAGCCCCGAGGCCTTGGCCCCGGGGGCCCTTCCCAACGAGTTGATAGGGCGCCTTAAGCCCGAGATGCTTATAAAGGCCGGGGACGGTCTCTACGTGCTTCCGGCCGGGAAGGCCGACCTTATCGACCGGCGCCAGGAACGGGCCCTGGTGGCCTCCGGACGCCTGGAACCGGAGAAGTTTTATTTTAGGCCGGTCTTGCCCGTATCGACCGGGGCCGATTCGGACCCGGCCGGCTTGGATACGGAAGGCTTGGATACGGCGAGCATGGACCTGGAAAGTGCCAAGCGGGTCTTGGCCCACAGTCCCCATGGGCGGATGGCCGGATCCCTTCTGGCCATACCCGAGAAGGATTTGGTGGGCCTCAAGGGCGGCCTGGCCTTGACCCTGCGGGGGGCCGACGTGGAAAAGCTGGGTCGCTTGGCTTTGGCCTTCGCCATTTTGATGGTCTTTGGCTACGTCTTCGACGTGGGCCAAAGGTATTACCTGGAAGCCGCCTCCCAGCGGCTGGGCCACAGCCTGAGGGAGACCCTCTTGGCCCATCTCTTTTCCCTCTCCCAGTCCTTCTTCGACCGCCAACAGACGGCCAGGCTTACCTCCCGGCTGACCTCGGACATAAACAACATAAACGCCATGGTCAAATCCACGGCGGCTTCGTTTTTTAGCGACCTTTTAGGCCTTTTCGGGGTGGTGGCCATAATGTTCGCCCTCTCGCCCCGGCTGGCCATCGCCGCCTTGGTGCTGACCCCACTGGTGGGCCTTCTCTCCTACCACTTCAGCCGGATCTCCCGGGACATCCAAAGGGACCTTAGGGGTAAAGTCGCGGCCATCAACCAGGCCTTTAGCGAAACCATGGCCGGCATGGCCGTCATCAAGGCCTTCCGCCGGGAAAAGCAATCGAGCCGGGAATTTGAGATCCTAAACGAAGACAATTACCAAACCGGTTTTAGGCAAGTGCATTCGGTGGCCATATTTCTGCCGTTGGTGGACATGTGCGCCTCGGTGGTCTTGGCTTTGATCCTCTACGTCGGGGGCTTGGGGGTCATCGGCGACTACGTGAGCCTGGGCGTTTTGGCCGCCTTCGTCGGCTACTCCAACCGTTTTTTTAATCCCATAAAGGATTTGGCCGAAAAGGTAAACACCTTCCAGTCGGCTTTCGCCTCCCTGGAGCGCCTCATCGCCCTGATGAAGGTGGACGAGGTCACCCCCTCCGGCGGCCTCTCCCCGGCCAAGGACGGGGGCCGGGTGGACTTTGAAAACGTGAGCTTTCGCTACTCCCCGGACGGCCCGCTGGTTCTCTCGGAGGTTAACGTCACCGTGGAAAAGGGCCAGTCGGTGGCCCTGGTCGGCAGCACCGGGAGCGGCAAGTCCAGCCTCATCAGTCTAATGCTGCGCTTCTACGATCCCACCGAGGGCCGGATCCTTTTCGACGGGGCGGATCTAAGGGATCTCGATCTTAAGGCCCACCGCAAGCGCGTAGGCTTGGTTACCCAGGACGTCTACCTCTACTCGGCCTCGGTCATGGACAACCTCAGGCTGGGCCGGGCGGATCTCTCCGACGGGGCGGTCATCCAGGCGGCCAAGGCCGTCGGGGCCCACGATTTCATCGAAAGGCTTCCCCGGGGCTACGGCGAGGAACTCGGCCCGGCGGGACTGGGCTTTTCGGCCGGCCAAAAGCAGCTGATCGCCTGCGCCCGGGCCCTGATAGACTCCCCGGAGATCGTCATCCTCGACGAGGCCACGGCCTTCGTGGACTCGGAAACCGAGCTCTTAATCGAAAAGGCCATGAACACCCTCTTTAAGGGCCGCACCTCTCTGGTCATAGCCCATCGCCTCTCGACCATCCGCCGGGTGGACATGATCCTGGTCCTCCACTACGGGAAAATAGTCGAGAGGGGCACCCACGCCGAACTCCTCGCCAAGAAAGGCTTCTACCACCACCTGGCCAAACTCCAGGGCTTGGCTTAGCCAAGCCTGGCCCAAACTGGCCGGCGCCAATCTGGCCGGAGCTTTAAGGTCCCGGCCAAAACCTTCCCAACCCTTTTGGACCCGCGCGCCGAAGGGACCCTTTGGGGCCCGCCGTTTCAGGGCCCCGCCGTGGCCGTGGAAATAATGACCCAAAGGGTGTATGATATTGGAACAAACCGTCTTTCGACCCATGATCGGGTCGCCCGGGTGAACGGCATGAAACGCGCCACCATTGGCATAGCGGCGGCGGCCCTGTTAACGTCTTGGGCTTGCCTGGCCCAGGCCCAGTCCAATTACGTTACCAAGTTGGCCGACCAGGCCTCCAAGTACATGGAGGTCAGGAATCGCCACGCCTCGGCCGACGACCGGGGCACTTGGATACCCTTCGTCGACAGCGAGAAGGAAAAGGCCCGCTCCGAGCTGGATCAGTACCTGAACAAGGCTTTGGGCATCCTCCTGGATGACAACGCCGCTAAAAATATGAATAAAATAAGGGATTTATACCAAGAAAATAGAAACCTCCAAGAAAAAATATCCGATTTGTCCATCCGTAAGGCCACCGCCCCGTCGGACAAGAGTTTTTACGAATTCTGGAAAACCACCGCGACCGGTTACGACGACCAGATCCGCGCCGACCAAGCCAAGATAAGGGCCAACCTGGCCGCCGTCGACCGGCTCATGGACGACATCGCCGCCGAACTCTCCTCGGCCAAACTGCCCATCAGCCAGGATCAGGTCAAAAGCCTTTTTATCCTCACCCCCGGCGGGGAGCAGCTAAACTCCATGGTGGTTCTCAAAAACCTTTACGCCATGGGCGATCTGTTAAAGACTACCATCGCCGAGTCCAAGGACGTCAACGTCAGCAAGAAATACTACGGCGTCTTTCTTTTGGCCACCGACGCCCACCAAAAACAGCTGGAGAACGCCCTGACCACCATTAACGAAAAATATATACCTAAGCTCATTGAGATACAGAAAAATAACCGTGTTTTAATGGATCAAACCAGGGAGCTGGCCAGGAACAACCCCATCTATCAAAACAACCTAAGCGCCCAGGAACAGACCTTGAGCGTGGCCATAAAATTTCAGGAACTCTTGCGCCACCAAGCCCAAATCGTCTTCGATCGCCTGACGGCCCTACAAGACGTCATCGCCTTCGCCGAAAACTCTTACCGCACGGTCGATTTGGCCGCCGCCCTCTCCAATGTCATGGAACAAAGCGCCAGCAGCCTCCAGGCCCTACTGGACATGCCCATCGTGCCGCCCATGCTCTTTGAGAGCGATCTGGAGAATAAGTTTTTGGAGATATCCCAGCAGCTGGCCGCCAACTAACCGTCCTTGGCCGCCAGCCAAACGCCGTTGGCCTCTAGCCAATCGTCCTTGGCCGCCAGCCAATCGCCGTTGGCCGAAGGCCGGTCGCCGACCGAGCGTCGGTCGGTTCTTTTTCTATCCCTTACCTCCCCTTTGGGGAAACGTTATATTTTCTTAAGGTTTTTATCATGCCAGTATGCGCTAATTGCGGAAACAACCTCACCCCCTCAGATAAAGTGTGTCCTTCCTGCGGCAAGACCGTGGATTTCTCCACCCCGGTCGCCCCGGCCGCCCCGGCCGGTTCGGCGCCCCAGTACGCCCCGGGCCCGAGCCCCTATCCGACCGGGAATCCCTATCCGGCCGGAAATCCCTATCCGGGCGGGGACCCCTACGGCGGCGCCTACCCCCAGGATGGCCAGTCACCCCTGAGCAAAACGGCCACCGTCCTCTTGTGCTGGTTCTTAGGCTATTTGGGCGTGCACCGCTTTTTCGCCGGCAAGATCGGCACCGGCATCCTCATGCTCATAACCGCCGGCGGTTTTGGGATCTGGACGATCATCGATTTTATTATGATCTGCCTTAACCGCTTCACCGACTCCAACGGCTTACTGGTCAACAAACCTTGCAACGTGCCACTGGTATTGGTTATTATACTGTTGCCCCTAATCCTGGTCGCCATCTCGGTCGCCTTCTTTTTTGTCTTTGCCGCCGCGGTCTCCGCCGGCGAGCTGGCGATTTAACCCCCCAACGGGCGCCTTGCCCCTTATGGGCGCCCAAGCCCCCCGGGTCGGCCGCCGGCCGTCCCGAACGGGGCGAAACGAAAACCCATCATGCCTATTTGCCAAAGTTGCGGTAACGTCCTAAGCCACTACGACCAAAAGTGTGAGTACTGCGGTACCCCCCAGGAGGTCGCCCCGCCCCAAGGCCCCGCGCCGATGGGCCCGCCTATGGGCCAGCCTTATGGCGGGGCGCCACATCCCGGTCAACCTTATGGCGGAGCGCCACATCCTGGCCAACCTTACGTTGGGCCACCCCACCCGGGCTACGGCCCACCTCCGCCGCCGCCTTACGCCAACCCTTACGCCAATCCCTACGCCACCCCCTACCAGGCTACCGGCAATACTTTTGGCGGCTCCTCGCCCCTAAGCCGGACCACGGCCATTATTTTGTGCGCCTGGCTGGGTTGGCTTGGGGTCCACCGCTTTTACGCCGGCCGTATTTTCACGGGCATATTGATGTTCCTGACCGGGGGTTACTTTGGCATCGGGGTCGTTATCGACTTAATCCTGATTTTCTGCAAAGCCTTTAAGGACGACCACGGCCGGACCGTCGATAGCCCCATCAACGCTGGCCTAGCCGTCGTCATGGTGGCCATACCCTTGTTCCTGTTACTTCTGATTGCCGCCTCGGCCTAATCGGGCGCCCCAAAGCCGGCCCCCCC
>JAIRNQ010000119.1 GCA_031257955.1 Deltaproteobacteria bacterium
CAGACGGCAAAGGGTCAAAATCAAAAGCAGCGAAGGAAAGACGCTAAAGTCAAGCGGTTTAAGGGTATACATGGCGGTGAGCAAGACTACCACGCTCATGGCCACGTTAAAGGTCAGAAGGAGGTCCAAGGCCTTGGTCGGCAAAGGGAACAGGAAGACCAGGAGGATGCCCACCACCCCCAGGCCGACGATAAAGTTCCCGCCACCTTTGGTGGCTATGTTTTCGGTGATTCGACCGAAAAACGTTTCCGACATTAAGACTTCCTACCTTCGGCCGCCAAGCCCGTGGGGCTTGGCCCGGGGCCGCTTCCGCGGGACCGGCTAGACCTTGCGGCCTTTGACTTTGTATATGTAGCTCAAGACCTCGGCCACGGCTTTATAAAACTCCACCGGTATGGTCTGACCGACCTCCACGGCCTTGTATAGGGCCTGGGCCAGGGGTTTGTTTTCGACAATGGGCACCTTGTTTTCCTTGGCGATGTCCTTGATGCGCAAGGCCATAAAGTCTTGGCCCTTGGCCAGGACGACCGGGGCCGGGGCCTTTTCGCGATCGTATTGGAGGGCCACGGCGAAATGGGTCGGGTTGGCGATGACCACGTCGGCCTTGGGGACGTCGTTAAGCTGCCGTTTCTTGCTGGCCTCCCTTTGGGCTTGGCGGATGCGGTTTTTGACGATGGGATCGCCCTCGATCTGCTTATATTCGTCTTTGACCTCCTGTTTGGTCATTTTCATGTCCTGGTTGAACTGCCAGCGTTGATAGCCGTAATCCATGGCCGCCAAGACCAGTAGGAGCAAGACCGTTTTGACGAAGATCTCCAGGGCAATCTTTAAGACCATAACGCCGATGGCCACCGGGTCCATGTCGACCATCAAAACGAAATCGTCCAGATGGTCCTTAATCACCAGATAGCCCATCAAAAAAATGATGGTCATTTTAAAAATGCTTTTCAGGCATTCGACCAGGGTTTTAAGTTTAAAAAACCTCCCAAAGCCGGTAATGAAATTGAGTTTGTCGAGTTTGGGGACGATGGTGTCGGAGACGACCATAAAACCGCCCAGCTGGTATATGTTTATGGCCAGCGAGGCCACCAAAACGACCAGGGCCACCGGCAGGATAAGAACCAGCGCCTCCCAAAAGAGCGTCCGGGAAAGCTCGAGGACCGAGGTGGTGGTGGCCTCGAAGTTGGCCGCTTGGTTGAAGACGTGGTTCATGACCCTAACCATCCGCTGCCAACCGTAAGGCCCCAGGGCAAAGAGGACCGAAACGGCCGCCAAGAGGACCACGGCGGCGCTAACCTCCATGCTCTTGGGGACCTGGCCTTTTTCCCTGGCCTGGTTGAGCTTATGCCCAGTTGGTTCTTCGGTCTTTTCGCCCGATTCTTCGGCCACAGCCCCACCCCGCGGCGTCCGGCCGCCGGCGGTGGGCCGGCGTCCGGTCGGTTGGTCGGTTGGTTGGTTGGTTGATTAAATTGAGCCGATTGGCCGCGGCCTATCGGCTGGTCGCTCGTTTGGCCTTATGGTTTAAGGCCCGAAAAGCGCGATCAGGCGCTTTAGGGCTTGCTGGGCCTCAAAGATGGACTGGCCGATCAGACGGGGCCAGAAATCCATGGAAAAGCCCATGACGGCCAAGCCCAGAAGGATGAAAAGGGGCATGCCCACAAAAAGGACTTGCATCTGGGGGACGGCCTTGGCCACGATGCCAAAGGATACCTTGGCGCAAAAGAGTATGCCCACCACGGGGGCGGCGATCTTGACGGCCAAGACGTACATCCGGCCCACGCCCCACAGGACCTCGGAAAAAGTCTCCGGCCGCCAAAGGACCATGACCCCCGGCGGGGCCACCCCGAAACTGTCCACCAGGGCCTTTATGACCACCAGGTGGCCGTTGGCGTGGAGGAAGATCAAAATAAAGATTATGTAAACCAGACGCGAGACGACCGGGACTTGGCCCCCGCTTTGGGGGTCCATGAGATTGACCATGGTCATGCTCATCTGGAAACTTAAATACTCCCCGGCCAGGTTGGCCGTCTCCATGACCAGCCTGACCATGAAAGCCAGGGAGAGGCCCATCAAAAGTTCGCTTATGGCCAGCCAGGCGAAGCCCAGCCAAGTCATGGGCATCTTGGAGGCGTCCACGGACACCAGCGGGGCTATGACGAAGGTCAGGGTCAGGGCCAAGGCCACCTTGGCCTCGGTGACGATGTTGGCGCTTCCCAAAACGGGGGCGAAGGCGATCACCATCGAAAGGCGCAACAATACCAGTATGAAAGCGGCGAATTCGTCGGCGTTTATTATGGGGGCGTTCAATCGCGACCCGCCTTACTCCCGCCCGACCATTGTCCGGCCGGCCACGTCTCGGCCGGGGAAAACCCCGGCCAGGGTCAGTCCCGACCATTGTCCGGCCGGCCACGTCTCGGCCGGGGAAAACCCCGGCCAGGGTCAGTCCCGACCATTGTCCGGCCGGTCACGTCTCGGTCGGGGAAAACCCCGGCCAGGGTCAGTCCCGGCCATTGTCCGACCGGCCACGTCTCGGCCGGGGAAAACCCCGGCCAGGGTCAGCCCCGACCATTGTCCGGCCGGTCACATCTCGGCCGGGGTAAGCCCCGGCGTGGTCAGTCCCTCGGTGGATCGGATCCACTGGGGGAAGTTCTCCAAAATCTGGGTGGTGTAATCCAACAGCATGTCCAAAAGCCAAGGGCCGGTAACCACCAGCACCAAGGTAATGCAGACTATCTTTGGGATAAACTGGAGGGTCATTTCTTGGATCTGGGTGGTGGCCTGAAAGACGCTGACCAGAAGGCCAATGGCCAAGCCCACCAACAACATGGGCAGCGACAGGAGCAGTATGAGCTCCATGGCCCGGCGGCCAAAGTCGACCACGAATTCGACGGTCATGATAGCGCCTCCGATAAATCTTGGCCACGCTCCCCATGGCCCATACGTATTTTAACCAATCGTCAACCGACCGCCATGGACAATATCCATGGCCATAGGCCATAGGCTACGGCCTAAAGCCCTTTCCCGAAACCGAGTCGGGCCGCCAGCCCGGCGGCTTAGGAAGCGCCGGGGAGGGCCCCGAAACTCCTGACCACCGAGCCGGACAAAAGCGCCCAGCCGTCCACCAAAACGAAGAGCATGAGCTTAAACGGCAGCGATATCATCACCGGCGGCAGCATCATCATGCCCATGGAAAGGAGAACCGAGGCCACCACCAGATCGATGACCAAAAAAGGCATGTAGAGCAGAAAGCCGATGGTAAAGGCCGTTTTTAGCTCCGAGATGATAAAGGCCGGGATCAGGGAGAGGGTCGGGACCTCCTCGCGGTTTAAGGGCTTGTCTTCCCCGGTAATGCGCATGAAAAGGGCCAGATCCTTTTCCCGGGTCTGGGCGAACATGAAATCGCGGACCGGGACCATGGCCCGGTTGAAGGCCTCCCGCTGGGTGATTTCGTTGGCCATGAAAGGCTTGTAGGCGTTCTCCTCAATGTTTTGCCAGACCGGCATCATGATGAAAAAGGTCATGAACAGGGCCAGGCTGATAATGATTTGATTGGGCGGGGTCTGCTGTGTGCCCATAGCCTGGCGCAAAAAACCGAAGACGACGACGATCCTGACAAAAGAGGTCATCATGATCAATATCGACGGGGCCAGGGCCAGTACCGTCAGGAGAAACATGACGTTGATGACGGTGGCGATCCGGTCGCTGTCGTCGGCCTGATCCAAGGACAAACTTACCGTGGGTATGGGCACCATGTTGCCCGAACCCTGGGCCCAGGCCGTCTCCGCCGACCCCAAGGCCAAGATCAAAGCCAAGGCCAAAAGTAAGCCCAAGGGCAAAAAGGCCAAGGGGCCCGCGCCGGCCGTGGCTTTGGCCGTCGCCGGCCAATTACCGGGCAATTGGTCCGTCCGTTGGTCGGACCTTTTGTCGGACCTTTTGTCGGACCTTTGGTCGGACCGTTGGTCGGACCTTTGGACCGGGCTATCCGTTCTGGGCTCCATTCGCGTTTTCGGGCTTCCTTTCCCCGCTCGGCGGGCGACATCTCTCAAACGGCCTACCGGTCCCGAAGGGCGGCTAGCCTTTGGGATCGTTTTCGTCCTCGAACATCTTTAAAAAATCGTCGTTGGTCTCCGGGCCCTCGAAAACCGCGTCGTCCAGACTTAAGTCCAGCACCGGGCCCTCGCCCCCGACGCTTCGGGGATCGGCCCCCAGGCCGGCGCCCTTGCGTCCCGGCCCCAAATTGGGTCCGACATTTGGGCCCAAAGTTGGCGCCAAAGTTGGTTCTTGGCCAAGGGCGGCAATGGGTACCGAACCCAGGCCCGGGCCGCCGGTATTGGCCGCCAAAGCCGAGGCCGCCAAGGTCGGGCCAGGGGTCGCCCCAGGGTCGGCAAAAGACGCGGCGCCAGACACGGCAGTTGCCGGGACGCTGGTCTGGCTGGGAGTTTGCGGCTGGGCCGGCGGGACGCGGGTTTGGCTGGGAGCTTGCGGCGGGACTCGCGTTTGGCTGGCCGCCGGCTGGGCCGGCGGGACGCGGGTCTGGCTGGGAGCTTGGGGCACCGGCTGGGTCTTAGGGGCTGGGGCCTGACTGGCCTTGGCCTGGGCCTTGCCCTGGGCCTTGGCCTGGGGCGGGCCTAGGGCCTTGGGGCCTTCGATGGCGTCGCTAAAGGCGAAGGTGTCCGGAAGTCGCCGGCCGTCCCCGGAATCCAAGGGCCAGCTGCCCAGGGCGGTCAGGCGGTCCGGGGTCACCCCGACCACCAGCATGCGGCCGTCGATCTCCACGGCGGCCAAGTACCGCCGGCTATCCAGGAGCATGGTCCCCTTGAGGGTAAAGGTCTTGCCGCCCTTGCCCATCTTGCGGCCATGGGTCAGGTAGGCCAGCACCTTCAAAAAAATAATCAGAAGGACGATAACGACGATAAAGGCCCCCATGGCCTTTATCAAATCTAACCCGCCCAGACCGTCGCCCAGCGAGCCGCCCAAAATGCCCCCGGAGGGGGTGGTCGGCTCGGCCGGCGGGGCCGGCGGCGGCGCCGGCCTCGGTTCCGGGGCCGGGGTTAAATCGGTGGTGGAGAAGGGACTCCCGCCGGTCCTTTCCCCGGCCGGGGCCTCTCCGCCCGCCTCGGCGGCCGGCTGAGCCGGGGCTTCACCGGCTGGGGCTTGGGCGGCCGGGGCTTGCGCGGCCGGGGCTTGGGCGTTTTGGGCCAAGAGGGGCCCGGTGGCTATGGCCAGAAAGGTGAAGGCCAGGGCCAAGGCCAAGACGGTCAGAAAGAAAGCCCAGGCGCCGGGGGCTTTCCTGGTCGGGGTATTGG
>JAIRNQ010000131.1 GCA_031257955.1 Deltaproteobacteria bacterium
GTAAAAAAACTTTTCAGCGCTGGAGGGGTATTTTTGGCCTTGGCTGAGGGCCGGTCGGTTATTAAGGTGAGCGACTCTGTTCAGGCGGGTGGTCAGTTGGGTCTCTTTGAAGGCCAGATAGGAGTATGGGAAGACCAAAACGACCCATTGTAAGATGAGTTAAAAAAATTGATGGATCGGTTAGTACGATGGGAAGATCAAAAAAATCTGAAGACTGTTCAATTTAAACAATGGGAGGATGATTCATGTTTTATTGCGAAAAAATCTGATCCAATAATCCCCCAATCAGAAATTGGCAACCTAAATCTTAATCTTAAGATTCTACAATCGGCCCCTATAGTTGATATCCCACCAATAAATATTAACCGGTCGGGTCCCGATGAGGGGACTTTGGAAATGGAAAATGATCAGTCGGCCGAATCGGAGGGTCATTTTGGTGATAGGGTGAGGAGAGCCAATCCAACTTACGGCAACGTTTACGCGGCTAAGTTGGTTGCCCTCCGCGACGGGCCGCCGCCGGCCGGGACTCTCGGATGGAGCCAGAAATCGTTGGCGGACAAGATTGCCGAACTGGGATACAAACGCCCTTCCAGATCGTCCGTTCATAGACTTTTGAAAAAAGCCAATATATCTGCTAACATATATTCAACTATGATTACAAAACCAAGCTAATGTCGCTCGCGAGCGGGCCACCGCCGACCGGGTCTCTCACCGCTCCAACTGGGCACCGCTGCCCGATGGGTCACCCCAGCTCAACATTGCCGAACCCCAACATGATCGCCGACCATGACAGCCGTTTCTGGCCGGCCCACCGTCCAGCCACTGGGGACCTTTCGCCCGGCCAAGGAGGCCGGCAGACCGTTTGGCCGCCGAGGCTTGGAGGGCCATCTGGCTTTATCGGGCTTAGGGCGAGACGGAGCGGGCGGGGGCAGGCAAGGCCGCGGCTTGGGGAGACGCTCACTTTTGGGGAGAGGCCAGACGGAGCTAAAGGGGGTTGGAAGGGGACATAGGCCGTAATCGGTCCCTGACGAGGCCAGAGGCGTTTTTGGGCCGAGGGGGGTGGGTCTCTAGTCGGCGAGGGCCAGGGCGGCCCCATAGGCTACGGTAAACTGGGGTTTTGGAACAACCTTGACCTCGGTCATGAGTTCGTCCTCCAAGGCTTCCACTAGGCCGCCGTTCATGGCCGGCCCGCCGTCCAGCCACAAGGGGCCTTCCGCTCGGCCCAGGAGGCCGGCGGCCCGTTTGGCCACCGAGGCGTGGAGAGCCCTGATTATCGGGCCCAGAGCCGTACCCTTGGACAAGAGGGAGACGATTTCGCTTTCGGCGAAGACGGCGCAGGTGCTGTTTATCTCCACCTCGGGCCCCGGTTGCCGGGCCAGCTCGTGAAACTGTTCCAATGGCGTGTCCAGTAGCCTAGCCGCCAACTCAAAAAAACGCCCCGTCCCGGCGGCGCACTTGTCGTTCATCTTAAAGTCGGCCAGTTTCCCGTCCGGCGAGAGCTTCAGGACCTTGATGTCCTGGCCGCCTATGTTCACCGCCGCCCTGGCCTGGCCCTGGCTGAGCCTAAAGAGCCCGGTGGCGTTGGCCGTCAGCTCGTCAAGCAATAAATCCGCCGTAAGGTAAAGGTTTTTGCCGTAGCCGGTTGAGGCCACTGCCGGTTTCGCCCCAGCCGGAAGGCCTATCTCCCGAAAGCCGCTTTCCATTAGGGCCAAAGCTATGGACTCTTGCCGCGGCGCCGTGACCGCCACCCCCGTCCAGACCATTTCCCCCGAGTCCACGAAAACGGCTTTGATGGCCGAGCTGCCCAGATCCAATCCCACTTTTAGGTTCATTTCCTCTCCCAACCATCGACTACGGCTAAGCGATAAGACAATTTTCTCGTAAATGTGTATTAACCCAATTGATTAAAAACTCATAAACTGGTAAGTTCACATATTGTGCGGCTCTGGAGAAAGCGGCAGGCTTAGACGTTTCGAGTCCGCGTGGCCCTTATCAAAGGGTCGATTTGAAGGCCTCCAGCCTGGTCATGAGGTTGCCCCTATCCTCTGGGGTGTAATCCGTTTCCAGCCGGACGAAGCGCACGCCGTTATCCAAAAGCTCGGCTTCCAGGGTCAAGGAATCCATCTCGTAGGGATGGCAGCCCTTAAGGAGGTGGAAGGCCACGCCCTTAATCGGGGCCTCCCCGACCGCTTCCATGATTGGGCCCAGGCGGCGTCTGTTCTCGACGAACACTGGGCAGAGGCAACCGTCATGGGTGGTCTCAGCCAGGGCCCGTAAAAGACCCACCTCCGAGGTATCTTTGATGGCCACGTGCCTAAAGAGGAGCCTTTCCCCGGAGCACATGTCCTCGCCCAAGACGGTGAGGTTCAGCTCTTCCAAGAGGTGGAGCAGCTTGAAGTTGGGGAAAACGATCGGGGATCCGGTCAGGAACAGTCCCGGCCCGGTCCCGGCTGGCCCGGCGGGGGCGGTTTTTTGATCGACGGCTTGACCGGCGGCAAAGTGGTCGGCCGCCCCCTGGACCGCCTTGGTCCAGGCCTGGGCCGAGTCGAAGAAAAACGAGTAGGCGATGGCGAAAAAATATGCCGCCGGCACGAGGCCCTTTCGCCTGAGAGAGATTAACTTGCCCAGGGCCGAGCGGGCCGCTTCCATGGTGGCCACGGCGGCCAAGAGTTCCCGGCGGCCGGCCTTGCGCCCGGAGATTTTTTTCAGGTGTTCCCAGAGCCCGGCTACCTCAGAGAGCCAACGCTCAGAGGCTTGGGGGTTTTCCTTGCGCCTGGGCAGTTCCACGAAACGGGCGCTTCCGACGTCCGTAAAGCTCAGTTCCCGTAAGCTCTCGAAGCCACTTACCCAATCGCAGGTGGTGGGGATGACCCAGTCCAGCCGGCCCAGCGACGGCTCCTTTACCATTTCCCCCATGAGCGAGCGCAAGAGAGGGCACATCAAGGCCGGGAGCCCCGGGGGCGCGCTTTTGGCCGCCCCCAGGGCGCCGCCGTAGAGGCGCAGGGGTTGGAGGTCCAGGGCCAGGAAAAGCTCCAGTGGCACTTGGAGGCACATCAGGCCCACCACCTTCCGGCCCAGCCGCTCGGCCAAGGCCGCCGGGGAGAGATCCTGGCCCAAAAGGTTCAGGAAATACTCAAGGGCCGGCCCATGGCCCTCCCGCCCGGCCAGGAGGGCCAGCTCGTTATTTATCTCGAGATCGATCCGTTCCCTGGCCCTGGCCCGGAGTCTTTCGGCCCTGAGGGCCGAGGCTTCCCGGCCTGGGGCCGGGATGAGTTTGGCCTGGCAATCGGGATTATTGGGCGGGGACTCCATGCTGGCTCCTGGGAGTTAAAAATGGCGTTTATTCGGCAATATCTTCGGCCTTGGGGGCCATTTAGGCTAAATAGTTTGGCCTGTTTTTTTTGTTTGGAGATTGGGAGTAAAAACCCAAATGGGTCAATTTACCACTTTTATCGATTTGGCCACCCGGGACCAAGGCCCCGGGTGCCGGCTTGGCCGTTGACGGGCGGGAAAGGATCTGCTATGTTTTGGCCAATGACATAGCTTTGGCCTTTAAGGCCGGGCCTCTTGCGCTGGGGTGCCGCGAGCGGTTTCGCGGCTGAGATAACACTCATGAACCTGACACGGTTAGTACCGTCGTAGGAAGCGTGCGAGCGATTTGACGGGGCGCCTGGCGCCCGAATCTTTGGCACACTTCTTTTGACAGCCTCAAAAGGAGTTTTTTTATGCCCAAAAACAACCAAACGACCGATCCGTCTTTTCCCTGGACCGGCTGCGGATCCGACGCGGACTTGGCCGGTTGCCGTTTTTCCCTCTACCCGCTAAACGACGACTATAAGGCCATTATTTTGGGAAGCCTGGCCAAAGTGGACCTTTCCAAGGTCTGGGCCGGAACCGACGCCCTAAGTACCGTATACCGGGGGCGCCTCTCCCAGGTCTTTGACTGCCTGTCGGCCGTCTTCGTCGGGGCTTACCGCCCAGGGCTTCACGCCTGCCTGGAAGCCCAGACCAGCCTTGGCTGTCCGGGAGACGACGATGCCGACCGTCCAGCGGCCACCGATGACGTCCCGGTTAACCGGCCTACCCTTGGGCAGGCGGCTTTCCCGGTAAAGGCCAAGCTGGCCCTCTACCCCTTGGGTATCGCCGATTACCTGCCGCCTATCGCCGAGGCCTTCCGGCTAGCCGAGAAGGTGGGCCTAAATCCCCGCATTGTCCACTATGCCACCAGGGTCGAGGGCCCGGTCCTCGAGGTCTTCGATTACCTCGGAAGCGTCTCGGCCATGGCCAAAGGGCGGTCCGGGCACCACGTCTTGACCTTCACCGTCTCGGTCGGCAGCCCCACCCAAGAATAGCCTCAATCGCCTCGGCCATGGCTTTACGCACACTTACGGACAAAACATAGAGGCTTTAAGTCTTTAAGTCTTTAATTATTTATGGCCTGGATCGCTTGGCCCCGCTGTCCCCCCGTGAGGCCCCCGGGGAGGAGGAGGTCAGGCTGCGGCCCAGAAACTTTAAACTGAGGGCTTGGCCGGCCGAGCAGGAGGAAAGGCATTCGGCGCAGCCCAGGCAGTCGTCGGCCCCGACTTGGCCGCCCTCCCGGTCGTGCCAGACCCCGTCGATGTCCATGGGGCAGACCCGGTGGCAGGAACCGCAGCCATGACAAAATCGCGGCGCCTTAACCAGCCTCAGGGCCGATATGGGCTCCAGGAGCCTAAAGATGGCCAGC
>JAIRNQ010000255.1 GCA_031257955.1 Deltaproteobacteria bacterium
CGCCCCTAGGTCCCCTGAGCGTTTTATGGGTGGTTGAGGTAACGATGTCGGCATGGGGGAACGGTGACGGAAAAAGGCCAGTGGCCACAAGCCCGCTGAAATGGGCCATGTCGGCCAACAAATAGGCCCCGCACCTATCGGCAACTTCCCTAAACTTGGGAAAGTCAATGGTTCTCGGATATGAAGATGCCCCGGCCACGATCATCTTGGGTTTTTCCCACTCGGCAATCTCGGCCAAGGCCCCATAGTCTATGTATTCAGTGTCCTCCCTGACCCCGTAAAAGGCCGTCTTAAAAATCTTCCCGGAGAAGCTGACCGAGGCCCCGTGAGTCAGATGGCCGCCGTGGGACAAATCCATGCCCAAAATGGTGTCTCCGGGTTTCAAAACCGAAAAATATGCGGCCATGTTGGCCGACGACCCACAATGGGGCTGGACGTTGGCATGCTCGGCGCCAAAGAGTTTTCTGGCCCGGGCCTGGGTCAAGATCTCTAAATCGTCCGCGTTTTCGCAACCCCCGTAATAACGACGATCCGGATAACCCTCGGCGTATTTATTGGTAAAAACACTAGCGCCGGCGGCCAGTACCGCTTCGGAAACATAGTTTTCGGAAGCGATCATCTGCAGTTTGTTTCTTTGCCTAGCCAGTTCCCTGTTTAAGATCTGGCAGAGCTCGGTATCTTGGGCTAGTTCATGATGTTTGGCCATGCGTTATCCTAAATTGACGGTGAAACCCACCCACATTGGCGTGGCCTTGGGCCGGGCCAATGAATTGAATCATCAAAAAAATTAAAACTTACCAAGGCCAAAAATTGGCTGTCCAATTGATATCTTTAATATGGCTTAAATCTTTATATGAGTTAAAGTGATACTAAAGTCTATAATTTTTCGGTCCCGTAGATTCCCTCGAAGAGATTTATTCTTTCTTGGTGCCTTCCGCCTTCAAAGTTGGTAGACAAAAACGCGTCCAGAATTGACAGGGCCAATCGAGGCCCTATGGTCCTCTGCCCCAAAGTCAGGATGTTGGCGTCGTTATGCCCCCTGGCCATAACGGCCACCAGCTCGGTGGGACAGTTAGCCGCCCTCACTCCCCTAAACCGATTGGCCACCATGGCCATGCCCACGCCAGTCCCGCAGATCAGAATCCCAAATTTCGCCTCACCCGCCTGGATCAATCTGGCAACCTTGATGGCCACCTCCGGGTAGTTGGCCCTCTCAACGTCTGGGGCCACTCCCATATCCAAGACTTTATAGCCCATAGCTTCAATGTGCTGCATAAAGAGTTCTTTATGATCCCGTCCGGCATGATCGCAACCGACGGCCACTACAACGTTACCCTTTAAAGGGCTAGAAAAATCAGTCATAACAATTACACTTAACGTAGAAAAGTCGCAATGATAGAATATTTTTTATATTAAATAGATAACCTTAACTAAGCTACCATTCTTATGACTCAATTGATGGGCTTGTAGGTATACGATTCACCCTCAGATTTGGAAACCCTCCCTATGCCGGGAAACGGCAAGTGGGCCCCAGCCACGACGTGTTTTTTTTCCGAGGAATCGGCGAAAACCTTCTTCCTAGTCTCCACCCCTTTGGCCTTGTCCACGTCATAGGACATGGTCGCTTCGGGATGTTTAAACTGGACGTAAGCGATGTGTACAATGTCACCCCAGGCCAAAAAATCCTCGGAGCCCGCCTCAAACAAAAAACCCACGTGTCCGGGTGTGTGGCCGTAGAGCTCAGCCGCCTTGACCCCTGGCAAAATTTCGTCACCGGGCGAAAAGAGCTTATAACGATCGACCGATTTGTAAGGGTCCATTGCCTTCTTGGCTTGCTGACCCCGGTCACCTCCCCCGAGCCAGTATTTATCTTCGGCGACATCGGCGTAAACGGTGGCGTTGGGAAAGGCAGCTTTTCCCGAAGTATCGATTAGCCCCCCGATATGGTCGCCATGAAAATGGGTTAAAAGAATGGCTTGAATGTCCCCGGGCGAGATGCCGGCCGCGGCCAGATTTTTCATCAGATTGGCGGAAGGTCCGTTTCCGGTGTCAACCAAAACCTTGCCAGAAGGCAAATCGACAACGAAGGCATTTACGAATGACGGAAAGTCCTTGCCCTGGATGCCGGCCTGAATCGCCGCCTGGGTTATCTTTTCGTTATCGATGCCGCCCAGAAGACTGGCGCCCATTTGGCCGGAGGCGTCAGAGATGGCCGTGACATCCAGGTTTCCGATTTTGGTTTTAAAAAACCCCGTCGCCTGGGCCAACGCCTGGCCATGGGGCATAACCAAAGCCGCGCCGAAAACGATCCCCAAAGCGAGAGCCAAACAAAAGTGATAACCTTGCATGAAAGAACCTCCAAAGCGCGTCCTTCGCTCAACTAGCGATGAACCAAGAGCTGGACTGGACTTACCCAGAAAGAATAACCGGTGCCTTCAACCGGCGCCAATTCAAAAACCTGAAAACGCTTTAAGCCAGCGACCCGAATTCCCGGTCGGACGGGAGGCATTTTCAATCGCCTTTGGCGTTTGGCCAACGGTGGCACCATTCATGTGGATTATGGATTTGTATATTGGTGGCAAGCTGGGTTAAATATAGCCGGTTATTCCCAAGCGCCAACTTTTCCCATTATTATGACCCCGTTCGTTCCGCCGAAGCCAAAAGAATTACTCATGGCCGCCTTTAAGTCGACATTTCGGGATTCGTGGGGAACGTAATCGAGATCGCAAAGGGGATCGGGATTGTCGAGGTTAACGGTCGGGGGGATTACGCCTTCATGGATGGCCAGAGCCAGAAAGGCAGACTCGATTCCGCCAGCCGCGCCCAGGAGGTGGCCGGTCATGGATTTGGTGGAACTGATGGGTATTTTATGGGCCAAGGGACCAAAAACCGCTTTCAAGGCCACGGTCTCGGCTTGATCGTTTAGGCCGGTTGAGGTGCCGTGAGCGTTAACGTAACCAATGTCTTCCAAGGAAAGGTTTCTGAGGGCGGCGTCGTTTAAGGCGTTTCGCATGGCCAAGATCGCCCCGCGCCCGTCATCTGGCGGGGCGGTGAAGTGAAAGGCATCGCAACTGGCACCAAAACCCAACACTTCGGCGTAGATCCTGGCCCCGCGATTAAGGGCCCTATTCCATTCCTCCAAAATAAGTATGCCGGCACCCTCCCCGACCACGAAACCGTCGCGGTCCCGATCGAAGGGGCGGCTGGCCCTGGAGGGTTCGTCATTTCTGGTGGATATGGCTTTGATGGCGTTGAAACCGGATATGGCCAGAGGGGTGATGACCGACTCGGTCCCTCCGGTGACCATGAGGTCGTAGTCATAGTCTCTTATCAGCTGGGCGGCCTGCCCCACGGCGTGGGTTCCGGCGGCGCAAGCGGTGGCCGTCAAAATGTTAGGGCCCAACAAACCCAGTTCTATGGCCACCTGTCCCGAGGCCATGTTGCCGATCATCATTGGGATAAAAAAAGCGCTTATGCGCTCAGGCCTTCCGGCAGATATCTGGAAGTGGTTATCCTCCATGGATTTCAGGCCGCCCAAGCCGCAGCCCAAAACGCAGCCGGACTTTTCTCCGGAAACGTCAGTCTGCCCGCTGTCAGATACGGCCATCTTGGCGGCGGCCACGGCATACTGGATAAACAGTTCCAACCGTTTGGCCGCCTTTTTTTCCATATAGTTTTCAGCGACGAAGCCTTTGACCTCGGCGGCTATGGTCGTCTTATAACCTTCGGTAGGGAAACGGGTAATGGGACCGACGCCCCCATGGCCAGCCTTAATGGCTTCCCATGTTTCGGCCAGACCTATGCCCACCGGGGTCACCAGACCGATTCCGGTCACCGCCACGCGCCTGGGATTTTGGAATCGCACTGACCACTCCCTCTTGGGCCGCGATTAGCTCTTGTAAGTGTTTATGAAATTCACGACGTCCTGGACGGTCTTAATATCCTTCGAGGTCTCATCGTTTATGGTCACGTCAAACTCTTCCTGAATGGCCATAATAAGCTCAACCAAGTCCAAGGAATCGGCACCCAAATCGTCTTGAAAAGATGCCCCGGGGACAACCTCAGACTCCTCAATGGATAGTTCATCAGCCACCACTTTGATGACTCGGCTCAATATATCGTTGGACATTGGCACTCTCCTTGAAACACTGCCAGAAAAAAGTCGCTAAACCCATATCATGGGTTCACTAAAGATGTATATAAATGCGTGATTACTGAAATAGATGGTTGGAATTATAGCCAAGACGCAAGAAAAATGCTTAGGCTTACATATAAAGTCCGCCGTTTACATGTATGGTCTGACCGGTTATATACCCGGCAGCGTCGGAGGCAAGAAAATGTACGGCTTCGGCCACTTCCTCGGGGAGACCCACCCGGCCCAAGGGAATCCTGGACAGAAGGCCTTCCTTAACTTTGCCGTCTAAAGAGGCGGTCATGTCGGTATCGATATAACCAGGCGCCACGGCGTTGACGGTGACCGTTCTGGGCGCCAATTCCAAGGCCAACGATTTGGTCAGGGCGATCAAACCCGCTTTGGACGCGGCATAGTTAACCTGTCCAGGATTGCCGGTAAAGGCGACCACGGAAGATACGTTTATGATTCGGCCGTATCTTTGTTTCATCATATGCCTAGCCGCGGCCCGGCACATGTTAAAAGCCCCGGTGAGGTTAACGTTTAAGACTTTGGAAAAGTCCTCGTCGGCCATGCGGACGCAGAGTCCGTCCCTGGTTACACCGGCATTGTTAATTAAAACGTCAAGGCGACCGTATGACTTGATAGTCTCGGCCACGGCTTCCGTGGCATCCGAGGCTTCTGAAACGGAAAAACGCCTTGCCTCAAAGGAGTGACACAGCGGGGCGAGTTCTTCACCCAAAGCCGACATGGCCGTTAAATCGGAGCCGCTGTGGGTTACCACCAAATCGGAATCTTTGGAAGCAAACCTACGGGCGATGGCTCGACCGATACCCCGGCTGGCCCCGGTAATCATGACGACTATAATCCTCGACACCTACCATCCCCTCTAATGGGTTACTATCGCCGACGGGCCTGTGGCTTCAAGCCGTTTTGGTTCATTGGCCAACGGGCGAAACGGAAAAGGGTAAACAAAGCGACGCCATCGAAAATGGCGCAACTTTAGCAAGAATCTATTCCTTCCCTTTCTCTTTCTCTTCTTCCTTTTTCGGCGCGATAATTACACGGCCACGGTAAGTGCCGCAAGCCGCGCAGAGGGTGTGCGGGCGAATCTCTTGGCCGCAACCAGGACATATAGCCGGGCTGGGAGCGTGAGAGGCCACGTAATGGGTCCGACGCTTGCGGCCCTTCATTTTGGAAAGTCTTCTCTTGGGAACGGTCATTTCAAATCCACGCCCTAAGGGTGTCACCCCAGGGGGCCTCCTTTCAGTTCGACCTGAAGTCGTTTCAAGTCTCTATGGTAATGTCGTTACCGCCCAATAGGCGGGAATGCCTTTAGCGATATCGATTGGGGCTAAAGGATATTGGGCAAAACGATCAATGTTTGGTCGGCTGTTCGCTCCGGCAATAACAGGGGCCTTCGTTTAGATTGGCCCCGCACTTGGGGCAGAGCCCAGCGCAATCCTCGCGGCACAAGGCCTTGTAAGGCCAGGCCAACCAAAAAAACTCACCCATAAGGGGTGCCAAATCGAAACTCTGTCCATCCTTAATCACGACTGCGGAATCATCATCGCCCTGGCCAAAGTTCCGGTCGTCATCTTGTCCCGGCTCGGTCAGGGTGACCAAATCTTCAAATTCATCGTTTACGCGGCTAACGAAGGGTGCCAGGCAGCGAACGCACAAAAGCTCCACCTTGACCGCAAAAGAGCCTTTGACTTTTAGCTTTCTGCCTACCAGCCTTAGCTTCACGTGGCCCCGCATGGAGGTAAGTATCTTAGGGATGGCGCCCAGGCCCTCTTCCAGAGTCTCCCCATGGCCTTGCCGTCCCGCCAAAATATCCGTAAGATGGGTCGGGCTCAAAGCGAAATCCCTTTCCTGGCCCGTTTCCGGCCAAGCCTCGAGACCGAACACCAAATTGTTTATGACTGATTCCACGGGCCTTACCGGGGGCGATCCATTGGCGGCCCGCACGGATCGGTTAATTATGAGCTATCGTCCAACCAAAGACAAGAGAAAAATATGATCCGTCAATCACCGGCCTTGGTTTCTTCCGCCTTGGGATCCACGGCCTCGGTGAGCTCAGGGGTAGCTGGCGCTGTACCGGCATCCCCAGCGGCGGAAGAGGCTGGCGCTTCGGAAGCCGCGCTTTCAGGTTTCGTAGCCAAATCTCCTGCCGCTGGCGCGACCGCATCCGGTTCGGTAGCGGTCTTGGGAACACTCGCCGTATCGGCGGCAGTTTCCGGCGCCGGGGCCGTTTCGGCGACCGACGGGGTAGGCTCCAAAGAAGGATCCGGGGGTACCATAGCCTCTTCCTCGGAAACGACCCGCCCCTCCCGAGGTTCTGAGGCAACCGGCTCCGGGTCGGCCACGACTACCGAACCCCGTTTTGATGCCCCTTCGGCAAAAACCGAGAGGGTCAAGGAGGTGACCATAAAAATAATGGCCGCCACGGTGGTCACCCTGGCGATCAAAGTGGCCGGCCCCCTGGAGCCGAAAACCGAGCCGGACGAGCCGCCGAAGGCAGCTCCCATGCCAGAGCCCTTACTGGTCTGCAGAAGGACACTGATCATCAAAATAACGGCCACGACGATATGAAGGAAGGTAATGAAAGACGACATTGAACGATCCGGGAAAGGCGACCCACCTTGGCGGGGAGAATACGATTTTAAGCGAAAACCCTACCCGGCTGGAAAAAGCCTCGGGCAGAGTAATTTAGATTTATTGTCAGTTAGCCGAAATTCACGATTTTGGCGAACGAATCGGCTTTTAAGCTGGCCCCGCCAACCAAAAGGCCATCGATATCGGGCTGGGCCATGAGAGCCCCGGCGTTGTCTGGTTTGACCGAGCCGCCATACAGGATCCTTAGGCTTTGGCCAGGAAGGCCCAAAGCCGAAAGTTCCTTGCGGATAAAGGCTTGCGTCTCTTGCGCCTCTTCCTTGGTCGCGGTTTTTCCGGTCCCGATGGCCCAGACAGGTTCGTAGGCCAGGATTAACCGTTTTTCGTCTTTGGGAACGAAGCCGGCCATGCTACCTTTAAGCTGGGAGGCCAGGACCTCGAAAGTCTTACCCGCCTCGCGTTCCGCCAAGGTCTCCCCGACGCAGACCACAGCCAGCAGGCCGGCAGAAACGGCGGCGGCAAGTTTCTTCGATACCCACCCATCGGTATCGCCAAAAAACTGTCTGCGCTCACTGTGGCCGATCAAGACCATGGTAGCCCCGGCACCTACAATCATGTCGGCCGAGATTTCACCCGTGAAGGCGCCTTCTTTTTCCCAGTGGAGGTTCTGGGCCCCGACGATAACCCCGCTCCCTTTGGCCGCCTCGGCGACACCTTGGAGGGCGGTGGCCGGTACGGCCAATGCCACGTCCCTGTCAGACAAATTCCCTACCAGCGGAACAAACTCTTTAACAAATGCTACGGCCTGGTCACCGGTCTTAAACATCTTCCAGTTGCCGGCCAAAAAAGGTCTCCTGGTCGACGATCCTCCGGTCAATGGTTTTTCGGACATGGCAACCTCCCGCTCGGTGGCCCCGATAAGCCCCCGATTATGATTTAATTCGCCAAGAAAACGGACCACAACCAATGAAAAGTCCAGGTGCCAAAAGCCAAAGCTTTTGGCGGTCTGAATTTTTTATTGTATATAATTTTATGCCG
>JAIRNQ010000259.1 GCA_031257955.1 Deltaproteobacteria bacterium
CGAGGGCCGAGCTTGGCCTCGGTCCTGGCCGTGACCACCAGTTCCAGGATCTCCAAATCGCCTTCCAGCCAACGGCTACGGATGGAGTGGAGGACGAAGGCGGTAACCCCCACGGCCAAGCCGACGATGGTGGCGGTGAAGGCCACCACCAGATCGGCCGAGAGACGGCTCATGTCTCCCTGGCTCAGGCCGGCCAGGCCCGTGCTCATGGGGATAAGGGTCGCGATGAGGCCGGTCGAGGGGCCCATCCTGACCAATATCCGTAGAAACTCCAGCTTCTTTCTGGCCAAATCGCTCACCTCCTGGTAGAGGCGCTCGGCTTCAAGCCAGGTGGCGCCCGTTCGGTCGAGAATCTTCTCCAGTCTCCCCAGGGCGGCACCCAAATAAAAGTCCAGCTTGCGGCGACCCCGGAAGATGGCCGGCCAGTCGTCGGCTTTGGGCTTGGCAAATCTGGCCCTTTCGGCCCACTCGGCCAAAAAAGCCCCAAAGGATATGACCAAACCCACGAAGGCCACCAACAAAACGACCATGGCCGGATACAAAAGCGACGACGAGACGAGATAAAGGATGGACTGGATCAAGGCCCCGATGTTCATAGACATTCCCAACGATACTTAAGCCAAGCGGTGGACGGTTTATGGATAATCGCCAAAAGAAAGCCTGCCGGGTACGGGCGGATCCTTTGGGCGACGTTCAAGAAAAAACCTGTGGGCGAGCGACCCCCCGCGGGGCGGCGCCCCCCCCGGCGGCGGCCGGTGCGACGAGGGGAAGCCATGGCCACCGAGAGTCAAAAATTTAAGCGCCCTTCCCGCCCCAGCCGATTTTGGCCCGACCGACCAGGAAGCCAAGCAAAGCCAGGGCGGCAACGCCGGCCACAAGCCAAAAGCCGCTTAGGGGAAGGCTCTTTTCCGACTCCTCGGCGTAAGAGGCCAGCCGGTAAACCCTGTCTATCTGCCCGAACTGCGGAAGGACCAGGGCCGAGATCATAAAATACGCGGCGATGGTGGTCATGGCCAAACCCAGCGAACGCTCCAGGTTCTCGCCCCGACCCAGTAAGCCGTAAATCAGCGCCAGCCCGGCAGCGGCGGCTACCGCGGTAAAACCGGCATACAATATGGCCGTTCCTTGAAGGGCCTGGTCCGGAAAGTAAAGGACCAAACAGGCCAACGACATGGTCACCACCGAAAGACAAACCGGGCAAGGAATAATGAGGGCCAAAAATCCGTAACTGCCCGAGCTTTTTTTGGAACCGTCGCCGGCGGGTGTTTTCCTTTCGAGCCCGGACGGCCCTGACCCGTCCGCCCCAACGGGCCCTCGGCAATCCAAACAACCGGGAACTTCTGGACCAATGGCTTCGTCGAACTCTCCGAGGCCGCCCAAATTATCGAGACCATCGCCGGTACCGGTATCGGCGCCGGTATCGCTGACGGTAACGCCACCGGTATCTTGGCCTTCGGGATCCGCCAACCCAACGGGATCGTGATCTTGGTGGCGCATCAGGATTAGGCCCCAGGCAAACAACATCAGGGCGATCAGCCAGTGGACGGTTTGGCCGCCACGCCACAGAGGTTCAATCAGCTGGTAGTTGGCCAGCAGATCGATTTTCTGGACCAGGAAAAGGACCAAGGCGAAGATCCCGGCGTAAAGGACCAGAACGGACAGGGTCGGCCAAAGCCTCCGTCCACGGCCACGCCGCTGCCAGAGATAGGCCCAACCCAGCCCGGTCTTGACGGCGAAGGCCAAAACGGCCACCAACAGACCCATGATTAGGCTTTGCAGTTCCAATAATCACCCCGGCGCCAACGGCCAATACAACAAAAAACCCGGACTCCCCTTGGAGCCGGGTACCCATATTCCCGACGGCTTGACCTTTTTTTGCCGGGCGGCCAATTCCCCTTTGGCCCTGGCCACCAAACGTAAACGGGGGCCGCGGCGAACGCGTCCGGGCAGGTCTTCTGGCTCGTCTTTGGCGCCCGCCTTCCCACCCTTTCGGACAGTGGCTTTCTGGGCAAGGGCCCTTAAGGCCCCGACTCACAGCGATGGGTTCGCTCCCGCTCTTTCGGGATTCCCATTTCACGCCCTGGCGGGCGACCCGGCTAGGTTAACTTCACGTATCTTAATCCGATTTGGCCAGGCGGTCAAGGCACCGGCGACCCAAACGACCCAAACGTGACATGGCTAACCCGCCCATAAGGCCTAAAATGTCTGCTTATAAACCCAAAATTCCTTGGACCAGCCTGAAAAATATCCATCATTTAGAATCGCCGGTCTTAGTTATGGCGTCAAATATGTCTCACCCCGCTTCAATTTTCAACAATGGGTTCCTTAGTCATACCGACAACTAAATTTATTTTTATTTTTCTGATTGGTTAACTTTTCCTCCCGTAAAATAGCCTTAATCTTCCTATGGTAATCCTTCGCTTGAGCGCGAAGCCAGGCCAAAACGTTGACGTCAAAACGAATCGATTGCCAATACCTTCTATGAAGTCGATAGCGGTAGATTGCCAATACCTTCGGTGAAGCCGAGCGTATTGTTCGCTAACCCGCGGATAGTAGGTACCGATTGTTGGTATCCACCCTTTGGAAATAGGTGGGATACGGCCCCCGGGGCGAACCGTCTCTTGATTAACCATAAATATATCAATAGCTTAACGCAAAAGACAAAAATGGTTTTTTTTACTTTTGATTGACTGAGAAAAAATGTTACAATGCAACGACGTTCATCAAGAAGATGAAGGCGAAGAGTCAGTCCCGGCGCCGAAAGCGCCAATTACCGGTATTTTTCAATAAGTTAGGTCACGGAGGCCGCGTTCCCAAACGCTAAACGGCGTTAGGGGAGGCGGTTTTTTTTGTGCCGCGCCTGAAAACCCTTGCCAGCCGGGTAGGCGGTGAATCGGGCAAGATCGGTTCGGGCCAGGGCCTCTTGTCAGAATTTCCGGCCAAGTTTTCTGGCCAAGTTGTTTGGGCAAGTTTTCTGGCCAGGTTGTCTGGCCAAGTTGTCTGGCCAAGGGGTTTCTTTTGCCAGGGCGCGCCCGTCCAGTCGCCCGTGGCGGCCAAGGCAGAGGCGGTTCAGCCAGCGATAAACGCGGGCAATACTTTAGGGGTACACATGGGCGCTTATGGTCGGCTTTTAAAATACGTGACCGAGATTAAGCTAGAAATAGCCGGCAAAGTAGGCTTAGGGCTTCTAATATCGGCTAGTTATATCATTCAGGCAATGGCCATGGCCAAAACGGTATCGACGGTTTTCAAAAGGGCGCCGTTTGAAGAGTACGCTTGGTACTTAGTCGCCGCCGCCGCCATGGTCGCGGTTAGGGGTTTTTTGGTCAGGTATAACGACATCTATTCCAAAATCATGGCCGCCAGGGTTAAGACTAAATTCAGGCTATTCGTTTTTGATAAAATACTCCGTCTTGGACCGGGATATTTGAACGACAAAAGAAGTGGCAGGATACAGTCACTGGTTTTGGATGGCATAGAATCGTTGGAACCGTTTCTGGTCAACTATGTTCCGCAAATAATAACGATAACCATCTCGGGGCTGGCCATCGGTATTTATTTGTCGAGCCTGGACGCCTTAACCGGTGCCGTGGCCATTGTGTCGATGGTTCTGTGCGTGGGCGTTCCATATTTAACCGTGCCCTTTGTCAGCCGGAGCATCGTTTCCTATTGGCGATCTTACGCCAGACTAAACTCACAATACGTGGACGCGATGCAGGGTCTGTCCACCTTGAAGGCCTTCAACGCCAATTTGGAAAAGGGCAAGGAACTGGCCGGCAACGCCTGGGATTTTTACCGAAAAGCCTTAATCAGCACTACTTTTTCGCTTATAGATTCGTGGCTGATGAACCTTCTGACTGCCGTGGCCTCGCTGGTGACCGTGGCCTTGGCCGCCTACCGCACGGACATGGGGTTAATCGAGGTTACCGCGGTCTCGGTCTTTCTGTTTCTGGCCACGGAATGCGCAAGACCCATGGTCGATCTTAATATGTATTGGCATAACAGCTTTTTGGGCCTTTCGGTCGCCGAGGAACTGTTCGCCATCGCCGACGAAGAAATACTAACCGTTGAGCCAAGCCACCCCAACACTGAGTCGTTAGATTTGGGCCTTCCAATAGTGGAGCTTAAATCGGTCAGTTTTTCTTACGGTGGCTCGCGGGACGTGCCGGTTCTGGACCAAGTCAGCCTAAAAATCGGCCAAGGACAAAAGGCCGCCATCGTCGGGCGATCCGGCGCCGGAAAATCGACCATCGTCTCGCTTTTGTTGCGATTCTATGACGTCACCGACGGCAGCGTGACTTATAACGGGATTGACATAAAAGATTATTCCATCGATTACCTGCAGAGCAAAATCGCCGTGGTCTTCCAAGAGACGTATCTTTTCGAGGGGACCATTTTGGACAATATTCGCATGGCCAAGCCTGAAGCCAACGAAGATGAGGCCATCGAGGCGGCCAAGGCGGCCAACGCCCATAGTTTTATCGTTAACATGCCAAACGGGTACCAAACCCTGCTCGGGGAGAGAGGGGCTAGGCTTTCCGGCGGGGAGCGGCAACGGTTGGCCATAGCCAGGGCCTTTCTCAAAAACTCAAGTTTTCTTATCCTTGACGAAGCCACTTCCAGCGTCGACGCCAAGAGCGAGGCTTTGATCCAAGAGGCGCTGGACCGGCTGGCCAAAAATCGGACCACCCTTATCATCGCCCATCGTTTATCGACCATTAAAAACGCCGACGTCATTTTTGTTTTGGAGTCGGGACGGTTGGCCGAAAGCGGAACCCACGAACAGCTTCTAGCCCAAAAGGGCATCTATCATAAGCTAATCAACGCGCAAACGACCGAAGGATTGCCCCTTGACGATGGACCGGCCATTCCGACGACCACCGATGGTCCCGTTGACATAACGATATAAGTTAAAGCCGAAACACCGACTGGCGGTATTACCTATCCCACAGTTGTTATCGTTAACATCAAAACGCAGATTTGCAAATTTACTAGCCTATAAGCTTTATCGCAAACATCAAAACACGTAATTGCAAAAACACTATCCCATATGGTGTATTTTAAAAATCTTAAACGGATTTATAAAACTGCTTGTGCCATAAATGTTTAGGCTAACGTGGAAACGGCGATAGTCGGTACCGTTTACGCTAACGGTTAAACGGCGTGTCAAATTGTACATGGCCAATAATTGAGGTAGAGAGAACGATGTCTAAAGGCTCCGCCGGGACCGGCAACCGAGTAATTAACACGATTCGGTTGATTAAATCAATGAAACCTTACGGGCCGGAAACGGCGCTGACCTTGGTCTGCACTCTGCTGAAGCATTTGGTAACCCTGACTACCGCCGGTATGGTCGCTTACATGGTCGGTCTGGCCATGGAAGGACAATTGGCCGAGCATTTTAGATTCCTCTTTGGTTGGCTGTGCGTGGGCATATTTATCCGGGCCACCATGTATTACGGCGAGATGTGGTTTGGCCATGACGTGGCTTACAAGATCCTGAAGGATTTCCGCATTAACCTTTTCGCCCAGGTGGACAAGATTTCCCCGGCCTATCAGTTACTTCACCATACCGGCAACATCGGCTCCACGCTTCTGGCCGACGTGGAAATGTTGGAGTGGTTTTTGGCCCACACTTTCGGAACGGCTGTCGTTTCCGTCATCATTACTTTGGCCATACTGGTTTCCCTGGCTTGGATTAGCTTACCGCTGGCCGCTTTGACGTTGGTCTCCGCGGTTTTGGTCGCCTACACGCCGTTTTTGCTCTACGGCAAAGCCGACAGGCAAGGTAAAGACATAAGGGAATTGCTGGCCAAAGCCAACGTCGTGACCCTTGAGGGCATCCATGGCCTTAGGGAGCTTCTTACCCTCAACCAACTGGAACGCTATAAGAAAAAAAACAGACTGGCCATGGAGGCTCTATACGATTCCCAATTGGCTTACGGACGCAGGCAAGGTACGGAAAACTTGCTGATGAATGCCTTGGTTGGTTTTTTTACCGTGGCGGTAATGGCCATTGGGGCCTCTATGGTCGCCGCCGGCACTCTGGATTTTAGCCTTTACCCCGTAGCCGTCCTTCTCGGCTCGCTTTTGTTTTCGCCTATTATCGAGATCTGCGGGGTAGCCAGAAACCTGGGGATAGTTTTCGCCGCCGCCAACCGGGTCCAGTTGGTGCTAAGCGCCGTGCCAACGGTCAAAGATGAGGGTACCATAAGCGAAATCGCCACCCTAAACCCCGACATTAGCTTCGAGGGGGTTAGTTTTAGGTATCTCGACGATGAGCCTGAGGCGGTAAAGGATATCTCCTTTAACATTAAGCCAGGCCAGGTTACCGCTTTGGTGGGGCCCTCCGGTGCCGGCAAGACGACCTGCGTTAATCTCCTGCTTCGCCACTGGGACCGAAATAACGGCCTTATCAAGATCGGTGGGGAGGACATAAAAAATCTGGCCTTTAACGGCTTGCGCGATATTTGTTGCGCCGTGCCCCAGGACATTTACCTATTTAACGTAAGCGTCAAGGAAAACATACGCCTGGGTAAACCGTCGGCCAGCGATCTTGAGGTGGTCGAAGCGGCCAAAGCCGCCTTCGCCCACGAATTCATCGAAAACTTGCCCGACGGCTACGACACGATAACCGGCGAGAGGGGGTTCCAGCTCTCCGGAGGACAACGCCAACGGGTGGCGATTGCCCGGGCTTTCCTCAAGAATTCGCCCATATTGATTTTTGACGAGGCCGTATCCAATCTGGACACCGAAAACGAGTATTATCTACAGCGAACGATTAAAAGCTTAATTGAGCGTAAAACCATATTATTGGTGGCCCACCGACTTTCGACCATAATGGCCGCCAACCAACTGATAGTCATGGACGGGGGAAGGATAGCGCAAATCGGAAGCCCAGCTAAACTAATCGCGGAGAATGGAGTTTTCAAGGATCTGGTGGACGGACAAATAAGCAAGCAAAGGCTACACTCATAGCGGCTCCTTTGCCGTTTGGGCCAAGCCAAACGGTCGGCCAAGCCAGACACTGGCCACCAACCCAGACACGGGCGGCCATCCAAACGGTCGATTAAGCTAGACACGGGCTGGTCAGCCAAACGGTCGGCCAAGCTTTAGTCCAGTAATGGACACCGACCGTTTCCCGGTTTCGTCATCCGACCAACAGTGGCGTCCGACAGGAAACCACAAGCGCCCAAACGCCAGGCTGGAGGTTTTCGGCTCATCGCTGGACCGCCACTGGGCCACAAGTGGTTCGCGACTTGGCCGAAATTGGGCATCCACTGGGCTCCGGTCAATTTTTGACTGCGATGATGGCATTTTCCCGGATTCGCCACGCCGCCGTTTCATTTGGGAGGCAGCATGAAACATCTCCAGCGTTTCCGACTTTTCCTTCCCATCATTTCCGTTCTCTGGCTTCTGGCCTTTCTGTTCGCTTTTGGCTGTTCCGGAGAAAATCAGGAGGCCCCGGCCGCCGGGACCCAGACCGAAAGCCCCAGCGAAGGCCCGAGTTCTGGCGACAGCCCCAGCCAAGGCGCGAGTTCTGGCGACAAGCCCATAACCATAACCCTGGCCGGCGCCTCTGACGTGGGCGACCTAAATCCCCATTTATCCAGCGCCGCCGCCTACGCCCAGGATTTCCTGTACGATGGGCTGGTCACCTCAAGCAGCGGAAAAATTATCCCGGCCCTGGCCGAGAGTTGGGAAGTATCGGAGGATGGGAAGGAACTCGTTTTCCATCTGCGGAAGGGAGTCAAGTTCTCCGACGGAAGCGACTTTAACGCCAATGACGTAAAAAGGAATTTTGACGCCGTTCTCTCCCACCGTGAAGACTATAACTGGATGGGGCTGGTAAATTCGTTGGACGCCTATGAGGTCGTGGACGGAGAAACCTTTAAGATAACTTTAAAGGAACCCTATTACGCGGCTTTGCTGGAACTTTCCACGGGTCGCCCTTTTAGGTTTTTGGCCCAAGCCGGCTTCCTGGACGACGGTACCTCGGTAAACGGCATAAAAGCGCCCATAGGTACGGGTAAATGGAAGTTGTACGAGCACGTGGACGGCGAATACGTGACCTTTTCAAGAAACGAACATTACTGGGGAGATCCGCCCAAACTCGATGGCTTCACCATTCGGGTCATTCCCAAAGGCGAGACGGCGGTAGCTTCCCTGAAAGCCGGCGAGGTCGACATGATATATGACTCTTTCGAGTCAGAACTCATGAATATCGGCAACTTTGAAACCTTCGTTCAGGACCCAAACTACGTAACTTTCGTTTCCGGCCCCATGTTCACCCGGCTCATGACCTTAAACACTACCCGGACGCCTTTGGACGACATTAGGGTCCGACAGGCCATAGCCCTGGCCCTGGACCGCCAGGCCTTGGTCGAAAACGTTTTCGGAA
>JAIRNQ010000303.1 GCA_031257955.1 Deltaproteobacteria bacterium
TGAGGGACTTTTGTCGGAACTGACGGTCCTTTTGAAAGAATGGCGGGAGGAAGAGGAGGAGGACGAGGATTTCGAGGACGACGAGTAGGGTCGAAGCGGACGGTCGGCGGCCGGTGGACGGGCGGGAGTCCGGGGAAATCGGCGGGAGGCGCGTTTTGTCATGCCCTTGGGCCCGTTTCGGTCGGGGGCGAGAGTATGCCAAAGTCGCGTTGACGGAAAGCCGGCCGGGGCGGGAAAGGGTCGGAGACCGGATTGGAAAGGTCTGGAGACCGGATTGGAAAGGGCAGGAGAGCCGATTGAAACGGTCTGGAAAGTCGATTGGAAAGGTCTGGAAAGTCGATTGGAAAGGTCTGGAGACCGGAGTGAAAAAGTCTGGGAATCGGATTTGAAGAGAATCGGTAGGGACTTGAGGCCGGATAGGCCGGGATTGGGCGACGGATTGGAACCGACTGAGCCCGATTGGGGCATATGTTGATAAAAATGACGCTCTCGGCTAAAATCGATAAGCTCTGGCCCGGGTACTCGGGCCCGAGAGGGCCGTCGGACTAGGTGGGCCATGGTATCGGCTCAGGGAATAGAGGCTAAGCGCCCGGTCGGAATGGGCGGGGGAGATTTGGGTTAAGTTAGGCGTTTATGGACAAAGCTACGGACAACCAAGAAAATATCAAGCCCGGCGACGAGTCGATGGACGAGTTGAGCGAGCGGAGCCCGGTCATTCAGGCCAGGGTGCAAAAGGCCCTGGACATGGCCGCCGCCGGGTTAAATCTGTACCCAAACACTTTTAGGCCCGAGACCAAGGTGGCCTCGGTTCGGGCCGAGTTCGGGGACCGGGAAGCGGCGGAACTGGAGGGTTCGGAAGAAAGCCGTAAGCTGGCCGGCCGGATCATGGCCAAGCGGGATTACGGGAAATCGTTTTTTTTCGATCTAATTGACTGGACCGGGAAGATCCAGTGCTACGCCCGGAAGGATAAGCTGGATGGCCAGACTTACGAGCTGGCCAAGAAATTCGACATCGGCGACATCGTCGGGGTCAGCGGGACGCCGTTTAAAACCCGGACCGGGGAGCTGACCATTTTAGTCGGGGCCATTGAGCTGGTGACCAAAAACATGTGGCCGCTGGCCGAAAAATTCCACGAGATGAACGTGGAGCTCAAATACCGTAGGCGTTACCTCGATCTGATCATGAACGGGGACAGCCGGCGCGTCTTTAAGCTGCGCTCGGAGGTGATTAGGGCCTTGCGGGAATTCATGCTGGGCAAGGATTTTTTGGAGGTCGAGACCCCCATGATGCATCCCATTCCCGGCGGGGCCACGGCCAAGCCCTTCATCACCCACCACAATTCTCTGGACTGTCGGTTATATCTGCGGGTGGCCCCGGAATTGTATTTAAAGCGCCTACTGGTGGGTGGTTTTGAGAAGGTCTTCGAGATCAACCGTAATTTTCGGAACGAGGGGCTGAGCATCCAACACAACCCCGAATTTACCATGATGGAGTTCTACCAGATCTATTCGGATTACGTCGATCTGATGGATCTGACCGAGGAGATGATCGAGTCGGTGGCCTTAGCCACGGTGGGGACGACCGAGATCACCTATCAGGACGAGGCCTTAAGTTTGGCCCGGCCTTGGAAGAGGGTATCCTTTCTGGATTCCCTGGTGGAGGTGGCCGGTATGCCCAGGGAGGCCTTGGGCGATCTGGTGGCCGCCCAGAGGTTTTTGGCCGATCTGGGCGTGGAGATGGAAGGGGAACCCGTATTGGGTAAGGTTTTGGCCAAGATCTTCGATCTAAAGGTCGAACCCACTTTGCTAAACCCCACCTTTATCACCCACTACCCGGCCGACATCAGCCCCCTGGCCAGGCGCAACCAGGAAGATCCGACTTTGACCGACCGTTTCGAGCTTTTCGTGGTCGGACGGGAGCTGGCCAACGCCTTTTCCGAGCTAAACGATCCCCTGGACCAGAAGAAACGCTTTCTGGACCAAGTGGCCGAGCGGGAAGCCGGCGACGAGGAGGGCATGTATCTGGACGAGGATTACGTGCGGGCCCTTATGTACGGCATGCCGCCGGCGGCCGGCGAGGGCCTGGGGGTGGACCGATTGGTCATGCTGTTGGCCGACGTCCCTTCCATCCGGGACGTTTTGTTGTTTCCGCACATGCGCCCGGACAATTGAGGTCCGGCCAGGTGATCGACGGAAAAGGCTTTAAGGGGCCAGACAGTAATTGGCCGGCGCCGGGTCGGCCCCGACCCGGTCGGGGATGGCTCGGGCCATGGGCATAGAACGGGGCATCGCCATTCGATATTTGCGGGCCAAGAGGCGCAACTCTTTGCTCTCGCTGATATCGGTACTGGCCGTCGGCGGGGTGGGCCTGGGCGTGGCCGCGTTGATCGTGGTCCTTTCGGTCTTGGCCGGTTTTGAGTTAAACCTATTTAACAAACTTCTGGGCCTGACCGCCCACGTGACCATATATCGGGCCGATGAGCCCATGACCGACTGGCCGGTCTTGATCGAAAAAATAAGGGCCGTCCCCGGGGTGGCCAAGGCCGTGCCCTTCGTTAACGGCCAAGTGATGATTAGCGCGACCGGCGGGGCCAGCGGGATCCTTTTGATGGGTCTCGACCCGGTGGTGGCCAGGGAATCGGGCTTCTTCGCGCAGCTTCATTTGTCCGAGCGCTCGGAGGAGAACTTGGTGACCCAGCCCATGAAGAGCCCGTGGGATATACCCCCGGACGAGTTTGGGCAGCCGCAGGTACTTGAGCCGGATCCCCTCTGGCAGGGGGTGCCGCTAACCGATCAGGGCGACGACGTCGGGTCCGCCCCCAGGCAAAGGCCACTGATAATAGGCCGGGAGCTCTCGTATATTTTGGGGGTTCAGCCCCTCTCCAGGGTGAAACTCATTTCGCCCTTTGGTCGGGTTACCCCACTGGGCAACCGAACCCCGCTCAACCGGGTCTTTACCGTGGCCGGGACCTTCCAGGCCAACTATTACGACTTCGATACCAAGGTGGCCTTCACCACCATCGAAGAAGCCCAGGACCTCTTGGGCATGAATAGGGACGAGATATCTCTAATCGAGATCTACGTGGACGACATCTATAAGGCCGCGGAGGTAAAGACGGCCATTTTAAGGACCCTGGGCGACGATTCTTACTGGGCCAGGGATTGGATGCAGATGAACATGAGCCTCTTCTCGGCCCTGAAGCTGGAACAAACGGCCATGTTCGTGATACTGACCTTGATCATACTGGTGGCGGCCTTTAACATCGCCTCGACCTTGATCATGATGGTCACCGAGAAGACCAAAGACATCGCCATCCTCAAGGCCATGGGGGCCACTTCCGGCCAGGTTAGGCGGATATTTACCATTCAGGGCCTGATAGTCGGATCGATCGGGACTCTGGGCGGGCTGATTTTTGGTATTTTGGTCTGCTTTCTCCTGAAGCGCTATGAGTTCATATCCCTTCCGCCGGGCATTTATTTGATGAGTACCTTGCCGGTGGAAATGAGGCCGCTACAAATTGCCGCCATTACCGTGGTCTCGCTTTTGATAAGTTACTTGGCCACCCTGTACCCCTCGCGGCAGGCGGCCAAGATGGACCCGGTCGAGGCCTTGCGCTATGAGTGACCGGGACGGCGGACCGGACCAGGTCCGGCCCGGAAAGGCCGGGCCGATTGAGCCCGACCAGACTAGGCCCGATAAAGCTAAGCCAGACCAGGCTAGGCAAGACCAGACTAGGCCCGATAGGTCTAGGCCCGGCGGGGCCGGACCGGCGGGAGGCGGCGAAAGGCCGCCGCTTAAGCGCCGGGTGGGGGCCGAGGCCCAAGAGGCGGCCATCGACGCCAGTCGGCCTCCCCTGGAGGCCAAGGCGGTCTCGAAGGCCTTCGTGGCCGGCGGCGAAAAGCTGGTTATTTTGAGCGAATTGGATCTGACCGTGGAAAGGGGCAGATCCATGGCCATCCTGGGCGCCTCGGGCTCGGGCAAGTCGACTCTGTTATATCTTTTGGGCGGGCTCGATCGCCCAACCGGCGGCAACGTCTATTCCAAAGGCCGGGACGTTTTCGCCCTCTCGGAAAACGAGCTGGCCCATTGGCGGGCCAAAGAAATTGGCTTCGTTTTTCAGTTCCATTACCTGCTCTCGGACTTCACCGCCTTAGAAAACGTGGCCATGCCGCTTCTTTTGGGCGGCTTGGGGCGGGAAGAGGCCTTCGGTCGGGCCGGGCCCCTGTTGGAAAGGGTGGGTCTCAAAGACCGCAAGGAACACCGCCCCGGGGCCCTTTCGGGCGGGGAGCAACAACGGGTGGCCATAGCCAGGGCCCTGGTCATGGATCCCGAGGTTTTGTTGGCCGACGAACCCACCGGCAACCTGGACAACCGGAACGCGGCCATGGTCAACGATTTGATCTGCCAGCTGGTTTCCGAGAGAAACCTAAGCGCCGTGGTGGTTACCCACAACGAGCGGCTGGCCAAGATGATGGGCCTTTGTTTGGAGCTTTTCGAGGGACGCCTTCGGCCCTGGGAAAGCCGGTGAGGCCGAAAGCATTATGGGTCCCTATCCCCAGACCGTTCCGGCTAGCTCCGGAACGGCCGGGGGGGCCGGAACCGGAAAGAGTAGAACATTTTTTGGTTAACGCCTGTTTTTTTTAATAGAAGCGCCGCACGCCCCTTGGGCGGGATTTTGGCGATGCCGCCGCGACTTGGCGCGAGTTTGCGGCGCCCGTCCACGGGACAATAGCCTGGAGTAATATCGATGATCAAAAGAACCCTTGTCAAAATCGCCTTCCTGGTAGCCATAGCCATGGCCCTCCAGGCACCCCAGGCTTTGGCCCAATCGGGGCAGAAGGTGGCGGTATCGCCTTACCGGCTCTTCGGCGTGACCGGGGCCCAGCTCGAGCAGCTGGACAACCTTAGCCGCGGATTACTGGAAGTGACCGTCAACGCCCTGAACACCCAGGGCTTCGTGCCACTGAGTTTACCCAGCCAGACGCTGAACATGAGCGATCAGGCCATATCCGCCTCGGCCAAGCAGCTGGGGGCCGATTTTCTGCTGTTGCCAAGCCTGACCAGATCCAGCTCTGGCTACTTCACGCTCTCGGCCGAACTGCGGCCCCTTTCCCCGGGGCTAAAGGGTAGCGGCAACATGTCGGCCCAGGCCAACACGCCCGAGAACCTGCCGGTGGCCGCCGAACGTATCGTGTTGATGGCCACCGACCACCTCTTCGGCGGTGGGGCCAGGGTGGCCTCGGTTCAGATTGTCGGTAGCGCCATGGTCGATAACCAAGCCATTCTCAACTCCCTGCGAGTGAGGCAAGGCGGCACTTTTAACGAGGCCAAGGCGGCCTCGGACATAAGACGCCTCTATTCGATGGGCTACTTTGAAAACGTTTCGGTGGAAACGACTGACGTGGCCGGGGGCAAGGCCGTCCGCTTCATCGTCACCGAGCGTTCACAAATCGGGGCCATCACCTTCCAGGGCAACACCAAATACGATAACGACGATCTGATGGACGAGGTGGGCATAAAACCCATGGACGTGGCCACCGACCAGCTCTTGACCACGGCCGTCTCCAACCTGACCCGTTTCTATCACGACAAGGGCTACCCGATGGTGGCCATCACCTATGAGCTCCAACCGGGCGAGAACAACCGGTCCACCCTGGTCTTCCAAATAAACGAAGGCGGTCGGATGTACATCCGAAACATCTCCTTCGAGGGTAACGAGTTCTATTCCGACCGCAAACTGAGGGGCCAGATTCAGAGCAAGACTCGCGGGGCCTTCACCTCTTGGCTCACCGGGAGCGGCAAGCTCGAGCGGGAAAAGCTGGCCAACGATTCGATGATCCTTGAGCAGTTCTATGCCAAAAACGGCTTTTTGCAAGCCCGGGTCGGCGATCCGGACGTGAACGTCTCCGAAGACGGAGACGGTTTCGACATAGTTTTTCCGGTCTTCGAGGGCCAACGGTTCATGGTTGGCGAAGTCAAGCTGGACGGGGACCTCTTGGAAGAGGACGATCCGGTCAAGATGCTAAAGGCTTTGGATCTACCGGACGAGAAATGGTTCAATAACGAAATCCTCCAAAACGACGTTAACAAACTGAAAGAATACTACGCCGACAAAGGCTACGCCTACAACGTGGTCGAGCCCCAATACGGGGAGGTGGACGCCGAAGGGCGCTTGTCCGTTAGCATAATGATCATGCCCAGGAACTTGGTCTACTACAACCGCATCACCATCGTCGGCAACGAAAAGACCAGGGACAAAGTTATCCGCCGCCACCTGGACGTGGCCGAGGGCGATCTGACCACCTCGTCGCGAATCAAAAACAGCGAAAACAACCTCATGAGAAGCGGATTCTTTGAGGACATAAACATAGTCACCAGCCCCTCGGACGATCCCGAGGCCATGGACATGCGGGTCGAGGTTAAGGAAAGGCCGACCGGATCCTTCCAGATCGGTGCCGGCTACAGTAACTACAACGGTATCTTCGGGGTCATGAAGGTCACCCAGGATAACCTCTTCGGCTACGGACGCCGCATCGCCATTGAGGCCAACGTCGGCGGCAGCAACAATTATTTCGATTTCTCCTTTACCGATCCGTGGGTCGGCGATATCCCCCTGATGGTAGGTTTTAACCTTTTCAAATACAGAAGTGAGTATGACTACTACGACAAAGATTCGGTGGGCGGATCCATCCGGGCCGGCTACCCCATCTTCGAGAAGTTCTACCTGACCGGGACCTACTCCTGGGAGAACATCGATCTCGAAGACCCCGGCTTCGTCACCTCGGCTTATCTGAGAAGCATGATGGGTAACACCATCAATAGCACCTTTACCGTATCGCTCATGAGGGATACCCGTAACCACTACTTCCAGCCCACGGCCGGCTCCACGGCCAGGGCCAGCTACACCATAGCCACCGCCCTTTTGGGCGGCGACACGGCCTTCCATCGCTACGAGTTGGAGTACGCCCACTGGATCCCCATAAAGCCCCTCCCGGGTTGGTCCCTCATGGGTCACGTGGAGGTTGGCTATATGAACGCCTACAAGGAGGGGGGCCTACCCATCTACGAAAAGTATATGCTGGGCGGCATAAACTCCATCCGCGGTTATGACTGGTATTCCATCTCTCCCAAGGATCCCCTTACCGGGGAGAGCATCGGCGGCGAAAAGATGCTGGCCCTCAACTTCGAGTTGGCTTTCCCCCTCCTTCAGGAACAGGGCCTCTTCGGGGTATTATTCTTTGACATGGGCAACGTCTGGCCCGAAAACGTCAATTATTCCTTCGGCGATCTCAAGAGAAGCTACGGGGCCGGCCTCCGGTACCTTTCTCCCATGGGTCCGCTGCGCATCGAATATGGCCGGGCCATGGATCCGGATCCCGGCGAACCTAACGGTCGTTGGGAATTCACCATGGGCGCGATGTTCTAAAACCCTTGCCGCCCAGCCTTTCGGCCGGGCGGAAAACCTTCGGGATCCGGTGAATTTTCCGTTTCCTTTGGGGGCGTAAATGAGTAAATTCGGCTTTCCCATTAAATTTGGACGCAAAAATGGCCTTCCCCGCCAAGCGGGGCCATCCCGGAACGGTTCTGACGGACGGTTCCCCAAAGCCCCGGCGGTTATCCTGGGCGGCTTGGCCGCGGCCATGCTCCTGGCCTGCTTGGCCATGGTCCTCCCGAGAGGGGCCGTGGCCCAGCTTACCGAGTACGATAACCCCAGCGTCCTGATACCGGTGGATCTAAGCGGCACGTATTATCGCTACAACATCGTTATCCCTCCCTTCCAGCCCCTTAGGGCCAACGGTTCGGTGGATCAAAACGCCCAGACACTCTCCACTAGGCTGGGCAAGAATCTGGACATGACCGGATTTTTTCAGTTGGTCGATCCCCGGGCCTCGCTGGAGGCAGACCCCCGGGCGGGCCTCTCCAACGCCCCGCCGTTGGACTTCGCGCCCTGGGCCCAGATAGGGGCCAACTTTGTAATTAAGGGCGGAATCCGGGTTTCCGGCTCCAACATCGCCATGGAGCTTAAGCTCTTCGACGTGGCCCTGGGACAGCAGAGACTGGGCAAGCTCTTCGAGGGCAAGGTTAAAGACGCCCGCAAGATGATTAACGTTTTTACCAACCAAGTCATCATGTCTATTACCGGGGAACCCGGCGTCTTCGGATCGAAGATTATTTTCGTGACCGGCGAGAGGGCCGGCCGCAGCGTCATGATGACCGAGTTGGGGAGCGACGAGGCCGACGGTTTGGCTTCCTCCAAAAACGGTCCGGCCACCCAGCCCACCCTGGGACCCGGCGATGCCACGGCTTGGACGTTCCGCAACCGTAACCGCTCCGAGCTGGTCGCCAACGGGCGGGTGGTTCATTCCGGGGACACGGTTCTGACCCCGGCCTATATGCCTAACGGTACCTTGGTGGCCGCCCTATCCGGTCCGGTCAGCACCAACATCACCATCTTCGAGGGACGGTCCAAGCGGTCGATTACCGGCGGCTCAGGCATAGACGTCTCCCCGACCTTTTCCCCCGACGGACGGATGGCCTACGTCTCCACCTCGGGCGGTGGTGCCGGCATCTACGTGACCTCGGCCTCGGGCGGGCAAGGGACAAGGATCTCCCCGGGCGGGACCAGCACCGATCCGGCTTGGTCGCCCAAAGGCGACAAGATCGCCTTTGTCTACCGGGAACGGGACATCTGCTTGGTTAACCCGGACGGGTCCGGGCTCATTCAGATAACCGGGGGCCAGGGGCAGAACTTCCACCCCAGCTTTTCCCCCGACGGGCGGATGATAGTCTTCTCCTCCAACCGGGCCGGTCGCCATCAGCTCTACGTCATGAGCGCCAACGGCGATCGCCAGCAAGTACTTATGCCCGAGTTCCAGGGTTCCATGACCCTCCCGACCTGGAGCCCGACCATGCCTCCCCAGTAACCCCTCCAATCCCTATGGGCCCAGGGGCACCGCCAAAACGGTGCCCCTGGGCCAAGGTTCCGTAAGCCCAAATCGGTGCCCCTGGGCCATGGGCCCGGGACGCCAAATCGGCGTCCCAGGTCCCTTCCTTCTGCCTTTCGCTTCCA
>JAIRNQ010000344.1 GCA_031257955.1 Deltaproteobacteria bacterium
GGCCCCGCTGACCTCGGACGGGGTTAGGAGTTAAGGGTCGTCGCTAGGATGGCCAGCAATGCCCTTAAAACGCGCGGGAAGGCCCCGCTGACCTTGGACGGGTAAGTTTGTAGCCAGGATGGCCAAGCGGGCCCCTAAAAGGCCCAGGACGGTGGCCAGGGTGGTTTATAGTTGGCGTTAGGCCAGGGGGGTTCGGAAGCCCGGGTGCCAACGGCGATAAGTGGAATCCGGCGAAAAAGGCCAAGTCAATGTCCGGGGGTGCCCCGGGGACTGAGGCCAAGTCATTGGCCGAGGGAGTCCATTATTTCGGCCGGGGAGGCGGTGGCCGTCCCGACCTTGCCCACGACCACGGCGGCGGCCAGGGTGGCAATTTCGGCCCCGGCGGCCAGGCCCAGCCCGGCGGCCAGACAGGCCGATACGGCGGCCACCACCGTGTCGCCGGCCCCGCTCACGTCAAAAACTTCCCTGGCCTTGGCGGGAAAATGCAGATTTTGGCCATCCGAGGTCAAAAGCGTCATGCCGTCTTCGCTGCGGGTTATAAGCAAGTTCCTCAGTCCGTCTCTCTCCATCACCTTTCTGCCAACGCTTATCAGTTTTTCCGCCGAAGCCCCGTTTAGATCTTCGGAGGCGGCCAAGGCCAGTTCCTGTCGGTTGGGGGTGACCAGCGTGGCCCCTCGGTAGCGGCCAAAGTCGGCGCCTTTGGGGTCAACCACCACGGCCAGCTTTAGCTCGTCGGCTCTGGCCATGAGCCAGGAGCAGAAGGCCGGGGTCAAGACCCCTTTGCCGTAGTCGGAACAGGCCACCGCCCCGCAAGAGGGCAGAAGGTCCAGGACGGCCATTCTGTGGCGTAGTTCCGCGTCTTTTGAGAGTGGGCTTTCAGACTCTTCGTCGAAACGCACCACCTGCTGGATACCGGCGATGACTCTGGTCTTTACCGTGGTGGGTCTTAAGGGTTCCTCTATCGGCGGCGGGGCGTCCGCGCCCAGGGCCTCGGCCAAGAGGCCGGTCAGTATGGGCGCCCACTGGTCCCCTCCGACCACGCCCACGGCCATGGGTATGGCCCCCAGGGAGTGGAGGTTCATGACCACGTTACCAAGCCCGCCGGGCATAAGGGCCTTGCGCCTGACGGCGACTATGGGAACCGGGGCTTCCGGCGATAGGCGGGTGGCTTGGCCGTAAATATAGAGGTCGAGCATTAGATCCCCGACGCAAAGGACTTTTGCCGTTTTCAATTGCTCTAAATATTCACCGGTAAGTCTCGGCATCGGTCAGTTGGCTCCGTCCGGGGTAAACCCCGGGGACTATGGGGACGATCTGGTGCCCTTGGGTTTAATGGGCGAGCGGAAGACAAGGGGTCTCCAAGGGTGCCCCAAGGGTGCCCCAAGAGCCCCAAGGGCCTTGGGGCGCCAAGGGTCCCAAGGTTCCGTTGGTGGGGATCAATGGTAAGAGTAACCGTCCAGACACTTAAGAGTGTTGTGGTGGCCGATGGAAGTTAGGGCCGATTTCAGAAGCTCCACCCTAAGATCAACCTTATCGTCAAGGGCATATACCCCACGGCCCTGGCCGTCAAAGATTTTTAAGATAACCTGGGTGAGTTTTCTGTTCGGGGTATCGCCGGGCTCGGTTTTGTCGGCGAAAAAAGCGATGACCGGGTCGAGGTTTTCGACCGAGGTCTCGATCTGTATGGTGGGAAAGACCCGGCTTAGGCTGCCGTCGAGCTCGTCGACCCGGTCGGCCACGACCTTTGGTCGGCCTTTATCGTTGAGATCGTTTCCGGAAACCTTACCGGTCACGATTAATACTGTCCCGTCCGTCAAAAGATCTCCACTCTTATTTATGAGCCGTTCAAAAAACATGACGTCAATGGAGTCGTTGACGTCGGTAAGCTTGGCCGAGGCAAAGACGTTGCCTTTCTTGGAGACCTTCTGGCTGTAGCCGGTAAGCTGTCCGCAGATCCTGACTTTGGAGTCAGTGGGGAGATTTTTCGCCTCGGTCATGGTGTGGGTCCTGATGGCGTTCATGGCCAAAACGTAATCGTTCAAAGGGTGTCCGCTAACGTAAAAACCCAAAAGCTCTTTTTCTAATCCCAGTCGTTCCTCCTGAGACATGGGGGCTACTTCCGGCCAGTGCCTGGCCACCGGTATGTCAACGGCGGGCGTGGGGGGTGGGGCCAACCCGGCCAGGAGGCTAACGGTAGGCTTGGGTTTTTTGGATTTGGGTTTCAAGTCCAGGGCTAAAGGCAAGGCGGCCAGGAGCGATTCTCTTGGCGCCCCGCCGGAAACGTCCATGGCCCCACACTTGATTAACGTTTCCACGACCTTTTTGGTAACCTTTTTACCCTCCACTCTGGCGCAAAAATCGAACAGATCCGTGAAAGGCCGAGACTGTCGGGCTTCTATGATGGCCTCGATGGCACCCTGGCCCACCCCTTTTATGGCCCCCATCCCGAAGATGATCTTTCCGTCCTTCACCGAGGTTTGGTAGTAAGAGCTATTGATGTCGGGCGGGAGGACCTCTATGCCCTTTAGCCGGGACTCTTCGATGAGTTGGCTGATTTTTTCCAAATCGTCGGCTTCCGAGGACATCAAGGCGGCCATGAACTCAACCGGGTAGTGGGCCTTGAGGTAGGCCGTCTGGAAGATGATGAAGGCGTAGCCGGTTCCGTGGGATTTATTGAAACCGTATTTTGAGAAATTGGACATCGTGTCGAAAATCCGGTTGGCCTGCTCCGCGGAGACGTTATTTTTCAAGGCACCTTTAACGAAAACGTCCCGGTGTTTTTCCATGCCCTCGGGAATCTTTTTCCCCATGGCCTTTCTGAGCTCATCGGCTTGTCCGAGGGTGTAGTTGGCCAAGACCTGGGCGATGCGCATGACCTGTTCCTGATAGACGATCAGTCCCATGGTTTCTTCAAGAACGGGCCTTAGGGCTTCGATCTCGTATTTGGGCGTGGCCGTGCCGTTTTTGATGTTGATATAGATCTTGTCCACTTTGCCTTGCAGAGGTCCCGGTCGATAGATGGCGACCAACGCGATGAGATCGGCAAGAACGGTGGGCTGGAATTTTACTAAGGTTTCCAGAATGCCTTCGTTGTCTATCTGAAAGATTCCGCTGCAGTCGCCGCTACGGAGAAGCTCGTAAGTTTTGGGATCGTCGTAGTCAAGAGCCAGCAAATCCACCTCGACTCCCCTGTGAGCCAAGTGGGCCAAGCAATGTTTAATCAAGGTCAGGGTCTTGAGTCCCAGAAAGTCAAATTTAACCAGGCCGTTTTCCTCCACCCCGGTCCAGTCGAACTGGGTGATGGCTTGGGTTCGACGACCGTTCTCTTCGGGACCCTTGGTGTCGCAGCACAGCGGTAACGAGTCCATGAGTGGGACATGC
>JAIRNQ010000009.1 GCA_031257955.1 Deltaproteobacteria bacterium
TTCCCCGTGCGGGCCCTGGCCATGAAAGGCGAGGCCTGGATATTCCTCGAGGACTTGGTCGAGGCGGCCAGGCTTCCCAGGAGCTTTTTCAGGATCGGGGAGTACCAAAAATACGTCGATTTCGTCCAAAAGACCACGGACCCGGAAGAACTGGACCAGCCCGTGATCTCGATGGACGGGGTGAGGAGACTCCACGCCTTCAAGGGCCTGTACCTGACCCAAGAGATGATGGCCCACTGCGAGAGAGCGGCCGCCGGCGTCATGTCCGGGGCGTAGGGCCCGCGGCCCCATTTTAGCACGAAAATAGGCCGTCGAATTACCACTTTTATTTAACCTCAACATCTCGGGCCCTCGTTTGGGCCCGCCCACAAGGGAGACGACGAATGTTAAGCGGGGCGATCAACGAAAACAGGACGCTCAAGGACATCATGAAGGACGCCAGCCCTTTGCAGATGGTCGACTGGTTCATGTCCATGGCCGTGGTGCCGCCGGAGAACTGGCGCAAAAAGGCCGCCGTGGAGTGCCTGCCCTTCCTGTCCGCCGGGCTGGGCATGCTCGAGGAGGCCGGGCTCGGCCGGGACGAGTTGAGGGGGGCCATCGAGTTCCTCAGGGAAGCCACTGACAGGGCCGAGGCGCTGCTCGAGGCCATGGCCTTCAGGAACAAGGTCGACGCCGGCCAGGTCAAGGTGCTCGGCGACGTGACTTACAAGAACTATTTCACCGGCCGCGGGGCCGGGCTCGGGAGGCATTGATGTCGGACGCCGAACAAAGGAAACTGGTGGACCGGGCGGCCCTGCTGCACAGAGACATCGCCGAGAAGACCGACCAGCTCAAGGAAATCAAGGCCAAACTGGCCGCCATGGCCAAATATAGGGAAGGCGGCGCGACCGGCCACGTTTACGGCAGCCGGTTCTCGGCCACGGTCACGCTCAAAAAAAACGTCAAGTGGGACCAAGGGAAACTCGAGGGGCTCAGGGAAGACATAGGCGACGCCGACTTCATGAAGGTCTTCACCTGGGAGTATAAGCCGATCTCCCAAAAGGACGTGGACGCGGCCGTCAAACACGCCAGTTTCGGGGGCAAGATCGAGGAATGCTTCACGGCCACCGAAGGCTCGCCCCAAGTGGTCTTCAAGCCGATGGAGGACTGCTGATGGCGCTGCGGAACATAACCCCGGAAGAGACCAACCGGCTGTGCTGCCTGGTCTACGGCCGCCCCGGCGTGGGCAAGACTTCCCTTTTGAGGACCCTCCCCGAGGGCGCCAGATGCTGCGTGGCCAGCGCCGAGTCGGGGCTCCTGAGCGTCAACGACCTGGTCGAGTCGGAAGCCGTCACCGGCGTCGTGATCGACACCTTCGACGATTTTCTGGAGCTTTACGACTGCCTGGCCAACCACGAGGCCTGGAAAGAGGCCTACGATTGGGTGTTCGTGGACTCCCTGAGCGAGATCGCCTCCCAATGCGTGGAAAAGTTTCTGGGCAAAAACCCTTCCAACACCATCAAGGCCTGGGGCGACTACGACACGGCCATGACCAGGGCCATAAAGGGCTTCAGGGACCTCACGGACTACCACGTGGTCTTCACGGCCCTGGACACCGTGCCCGCCGAGGCCGGCCGGACGCCGATGGTGGACGTGCCCGGCCAGAAGTTCTCCGGCCGGGTGACGAGCTATTTCAACAACGTGTTTTACATGGCCGTGGAGATCGAGGACGGCCCCCGGCCCAAGCCCAAGCCCAAACCCTTGGCCAAGGCGGGCGTGGGCCAGGAACGGCCGGCCGAGGAAGAACCGGAGCCCGCCGTCGGGCGGGGCGGGCTCCGCCGGGTGCTGCTCACGGACTTCACGCTCGTGGCCCACGGCAAAAACAGGGGCGGCGTCCTGCTGCCCAAAGAACCGCCGGACTTGGCCGCGATCATGGCCAAGATAACCCAGCGAAAGGAACAAAAATGACATACGAAAGAATCGACGACGAATGGGACCTGTCGGACGCCCCGGGCAATTACGGGGAATCCAAGCCCCTGATCAAGGAAGGCCATTATTGGGCCTGGATCGTCGAGGCCGACGACGTGGTTTCCAAGAGCGGCAACCGCATGATCGCCCTCGTTTGGGAACTGATAGACGGCCCCTACGACAGAAGGACCGTCAGGGACAGGATCATGCGGGAAGGCAGTCCCAAGGCCATAGAGATCGCCCGCAACCAAACCAAGACGCTCCTCGCGGCGGCGGGCTACCCCAACCCCAATTTACTGAAATGCGTCGACGACCTCCGGGGCCTGGCCTGTTTCGTGAAGGTCGGCGTCGAGGAGGGCACGGACGGCTACCCGGACAAGAACGTGGTCAAGGGCTACCGGGCCTATCCCCCGGAGGAAACGGCCGAGGCCCAACCCAGAACCAAGCCGGCGGACAAGAAAGCGGCCCCGACGGCGCCGCCGAAGGGGCAAAACGCCTCGGTCCCGCCCAAACGCGACGAATCGGCGACGGCGGCCCGGAAAGGGCCCCCATCAAAAACGCCCACCCAAAAAAGCGAAACGCTGCCCAATAAACCCTCCCCAAAACCCCCGCTCTCGTCGCCCCCAAACAGGGGCCGCAACGACGGGCCCCCGCCGCCGCAGAACCAGCCCGCCTACCAGGCCGACGAGGCCGAGGGCGGGGAATAGCCCCAACCATTAACCAAGCCCCGGGCCCGGCGAGCCCGCCCGGGGCGAGACGGAGGACGGCCATGGCCATCGCCGACGCCGACAAAATAGTCGACCGGGTTTTTGAGGCTTGCGCCAAGAGGGAAAATTCCGGGCCCAAGCGGAACTACCTCGGCATGAGCGAGATCGGGCGCGAATGCGACCTGAGGCTATGGAGGAAATATAACGGCGAGCCGCCCAACGTGGACGTCGAGGGGCGGACGGCGCGCGTGTTCGACATGGGCCGCGCCATCGAGGCCAGGGTAATCGCCGACCTGAGGCTGGCCGGCTATAAGGTACATTCCGACCAGTTGGCCCTCAAGGACTTTGACGACCGGTTCCAGGGGCACATCGACGGGATAATCGAGGGGGTGACCTCCAAGCCCCACCTGCTGGAGATCAAGTCGGCCAATCACGAAAGCTTCAAGGATTTCCAGGCGAACGGGCTGGCCTGCCGTCCGGTCTACGAGGCGCAAGTCCAGTGTTACATGGGCTATTCGGGGCTCAAAAGGGCGCTTTTCGTGGTGGAGAACAAGAACAGCCAAGAACTGTACATGGAACGGGTAAACTTTGACCAGATATTGTTTAACGACTTGAGGGACAAGGCGTGGTTCATATTGAACGCCATAAAGGCCCAGATGGGCGAGTGCCTCGAGTCCGAGCCCGAGTGCCGTTTTTGCGAATATAGGTTACCGTTTTAGCCTCGCGCGAAACCCATAGGTCGCTCCCAAGAATCGGGGCGGATAGGACGGCTGGGGCAACCCATATGGACGCAAGCGAAACGGGCTACAAACCGCGCATATTTTTTAGCGAATGGGAAAACGAATACGGTTGCTACTACAACACGGAACCGAAGCCGGTCGACTGGGTCATCGGCGACACCCTGGAACGCGGGACCATAGGGTTGCTTTATTCCCCGCCCGAATGCGGCAAAGGTTTCTTTTCGTTGCAGCTGGCCATCGAGTTGGCCTTTGGCAACCCGCCCTTTGGGATTCCCGGATGGGCGCCCTCGAGGCCGATAAGGACGGCGTTCATATCGAACGAAGACTCCAGAAACACCGTCCACCGGCGGATAAAGAGTATCGTCAGGCACAAACACGCCTGCTGCGAGCCCACGACCGGCATAGAGGACATGGCCTACTTTTACCCGCGGGACGGCTTGGACGCGCTGTTCGACAGACGGGACGGGGAGATCGCTTGTTCGGACTTTTATTGGGACGTGGTGAGGCTTTTGAAATACCACGCGGAGGACGGGCTGCCGTTCGACTTGGTCGTACTGGACAACCTCAGCAGCTTTTTTGGGCCCATCCACGACCAAAGCGACGAGTTGCCTTTCGCCTTCCGACAGCTGAGCCAGATATGCGACAGGTTTGGGCTGTCGATCCTGTTGTTGCACCACTCGAGGAAACAGGACAGCACGCTCAAAAACGTCAAACTGCTGCACCAGTTTTACGACCAGCAGCTGAGCCAGGACTCGGCCAGGGGGTCCTCGAAGCTGCTGGCCAGCGTCCGGTCGGCAATCTGCATGGCCCCGTTTTCCAGGGCCTATTCGGACATGCTGGAGCTGCCGGACGCCATGGACTACCCGAACGGCAAGTACGTGGGGATGAGGGTGGCCAAGAACAGCAACGGGCCCCCGCAGGACGACTACATCTTTTGCCGGGAACCGGACGGCGTACTGACCAAAATGCCCCACAGGCGCGAGATGCCCAAACGGGAACCCAGGGGCGACCAGGAGGCGGCCAAACTGGCCAAGGACGTGGAGAACGCCAAGATCTTTTGCGACTACGCCCGGGCGGGTTTTGACGTGGGCATATCGTACTATAAAACCGATATCATCAAAAACACCGTAAACTGTAACCGCGGCAAGGGCGGGCCCGCCGACAGGGCCTTTCAATTGCTGGTGGACCAGGGTTGCGTGGAAATAACCAGGGACCTTACCAACCGCGAAAGGGTGAGGTTTATCAAGTCTTTTATCGAAGACGCTTAAGGGAGTAAAAACATGGCGACGACCAAAAACGGGACAATCATAGACAGCCTCGCGCTCAAACGGCTCCGGCTCAGGCAATTTCTGACCATGGCCGAGCTGGGCAGAAAGGCCGGCTTGGCGCAGTCGACGATAAAGGCGCTGGAAACGGAGGGTCGCGCGGTCAAGGTCAACACCCTAAAACTGACCTTGGAGGCGCTGGGGCTGACCGCGGCCGAGGCCCGCTCGAGGGGCATTTTTAGGCTTCGGGCGAAGGAAGACAAGGTTGACTGGGCCGAGGCGAACGGGTTCGACGGTAGGACCAAGGCGCACATGGCGGCCTTTTTGGGCAAGCTGCCGCCCGGGTTCGACCGGTGGGACATTAAGGACGAGGACGGCTGGACGGTGGCGCACGAGGTCGCCTACTATCACCGCTTGCCGAAAGGCTTCAGGCGGTGGGACCTGGCGGACAAGGACGGTTTGACGGTCGCCCATCTGGCCGCGCAAAAGGGCGCTTTGCCGACCGGCTTTAAGCGATGGGAGTTGGCCGACAAATCCGGCTGGTCGGTGGCCCACGCGGCGGCCGCGGCCGGAAAGCTGCCCGAGGACTTCGACCAATGGGATATCGAAGACAACAAAGGGTACACCGTTAAAGACGCGTTCCAGCAGTGGGAGAAACAAAATGAAACCGATCAAGTAAGGGGGACACCGTGGCGTTCATAGATCTGCAAAACAGGGCGATGCTCGGGAAGCTGCCCGAGGGCTTCGACCGATGGGACTTGGCGGACAAGGACGGGTGGTCCCTGGCGCACGAGGCGGCCAAGTATGGCACGCTGCCCGAGGGCTTTGACGGCTGGGACCTGGCCGACAAGAGCGGTCGCACGGTTAGGCAAGTGGCCGATATGCGCGAGGCTCTAAACAGCGGGCGAGTCTTGGGGATCATTAGGAAAAGGGACTGACATGGCCAATGACATCGACTGGGCCGAGAAAATCTGGCCCCTCGGCTGGACCAGGGCCCACGTGGCCGCCCAAAAGGGGACGCTCCCGACCGGGTTCGACCGATGGGAACTGACCGACATAGACGGCTGGACGGTGGCCCACGAGGCCGTCCGGATCGGGACGCTCCCCAAAGGCTTCGACCAATGGGACCTAGCCGATAACAACGGATGGACCGTGGCCCACCAGGCCGTCGAGTCCGGCGGCTTTCTCCCAGAAGGGTTCGACCGCTGGAAGTTAGCGACCAAGGACGGGATCACCGTGGCGCACACGGCCGCCATTTTTGACCGCCTGCCTAACGGTTTTACCGGCTGGCATCTCCGCGATCGGCATGGCGTGACCGTGCTTCAATTGATCCATCAAATATTGAACATGCCCCCGGAATACGCCGAGGGGCTAAAAGCGGGCACGCTTAGTCGCGCGATGGGGAACGTATGACGAAAAAAGACCCTCCGCCGCTGCCCTCGGAAGACTACGAGCAGCAGCGCCTGGCCGTCTGGCTCGAGACGATCCAGAAGCTCGTCCCCAAGCCCAAAATACTGTACTACGCCGTGCCCAACGGGGGCTGGCGAAACAAAGTGGTCGCCGTCAAACTCAAGGCCCAAGGCGTGAGGCCGGGAGTCCCGGACATGGTCATCCCCGTGCCCCGGGGCGGATACCACGGCCTGTATATCGAACTGAAGCGGGCCAAGGGGGGCCAGGTGAGCGCCTACCAAAAGGACTGGATCGAGAATCTGAGGGAACACGGTTACCGGGCCGAGGTCTGCGCCGGCGCCGACGCGGCGATGGCCGTGGTCGTCGATTACCTTGGCCTGGACCGCACTTTCACCCAACTGACGCCCGGCCTCCAATTGCTGAAGGGCCGGTTTTAAACATGGGAGACGCCATGAGTTTTATAGTCAATCGCGCGGAACTGGCCCGGGCCGTAACGGTCTGCGGGTCCATGGTCGCCGCCGCCAAAAACAAGGACGCGGCCAAGCGGGCGCTGCTGGAATTTGACGGGTTCAATCTCGGCGTGGCCGTTTGCGACCGCGCCGAGGTCTGGTGCCAGTTCGGCCTCCACGACCCGATTTATAACGAAAAGACCTTCAAGGGCAAAACGGTCGTGCCGACCAAGCCGCTCGCCGACTTCCTGAAGGCGGCCCAATACGAGACGGTGGCCCTCGGGTTGGACGAAAACGGGACGCTGACGGCAACCTCGGGGCGCTACTCGACCAGGATTTACGGCGACTCGCCCCTGAACTACCCCCGGCCCTGGGAAAGATTGAATTTGGAAGGCGACAAAGACGCCGTTTTCTTCGAAGTGGCCGCCCCCGCCCTGCGGGAGGCCATAGGCAAAACGGCCAACACCACCCTGGACGGGCACGAAACGTATAACCTCAACGGGGTCCTCCTAAGCCCGGACACGCGCCCAAACCGGCTGGCCCTGAGTTCCTGCGACGGCGAGCGTTTTAACCGGGCGAGCTTCCGGGTCGACCCATTGGCCTGGGAGGCCGCGCGGGACTGGCCAAAACAGGCGATAGTCTCGGCGAAGGGCCTCAGGGAGTTGGGCAAGTTCTGCGAGCGCCTAAAGGCCGTCAGGCTGGCCATGGAGGGCAGTTGGCTGTTGGCCACCGCGGAAGGGGCCGCGATGGGCGCGGCCTTGCTTGACGGGACGTTCCCGGACGACTTGATGTTCCCGCCGGACGCGACCATGGATTACGCGGCGGTCAGCCGCAAGGACCTTCTGGACTCCCTAAGGCGGGTCTCCATAGTCGCCGACAAGGGCGCCCGCTGGGGCCGTTTCGCCTTCGCCGGGGACAGGCTCACCTTAGAAATCGCCAACCCGGGCGTGGGCAAGAGCGAGGACTGGGTGGCGAGCCGCCACACCAAGGAATTCGAGACCGCGCTGGACCCGGCCGCCCTGGCCGAGATACTGTCGGCCATGAAGGGCGAGGAGGTGACCGTCGGCTTTAAGGCGGACGGCCGCGTCTACCGGATCTCTTCGGAAGGGGACGAAAGCTATCAGGCTCTGGTGTCGGTCCCGGGCGAGAGCGCGATTTGGCGGTAAACAAACGAAAAGCGCCCGGGATGGGCGCTTAAGGGGACAAAAGTATGGAACAGGCTTATATCCAAGCCAAAAAAGTGGCCAAAATGATAGGCATATCGCTTTCGAGCGTGTACAGGTTTACGCGGGAAGACCAAACCTTTCCAAAACCCATAAGGCTAGGCCAAAGGATTAACCTCTGGGACGTGGCCGAAATCGTTCAATGGCTTGAAGAGAGAAAGGGAATGGAAAGGCCTAGGGCTTAACCCCCTCTCTCAGGCCGTCCAGGAAGTCGGCCCAGTCCTGCATCATCTTGCGGCGTTCGGGGAGGTAGTCGGCGTGGTTGTACGCCGCCCGGACGCCGTTTCTTTCGGCGTGGGCCAGCTGTCGCTCGATCCAGTCGGAGTTGTAGCCCATCTCGTTGAGAAGGGTCGAGGCCGTGGCCCTGAAGCCATGGGCGCAAACCGCCTTGCCCTCATATCCCAGGTATTTTAGGGCGGCGTTGACGGCCATGTCGGAAATGGGCTTGGTCTTCAGCCTAGCCCCGGGGAACAGCAGCTCGCCGTCGCCGGTGTGTTTCCTGAGTTCCCCCAGCATGGACAAAACTTGGTCTGCCAAGGGCACGATATGGGGGGCCCGCATTTTCATTTTCTCGGCGGGTATGCGCCACTGCTTGGCCTCGAAGTCAATTTCGTCCCAAAGGGCGTGCCTGAGTTCGCCGGGCCTCACGAAAACGTAGGGGAGAATCCTCAGGGCGTAGGCGACCGCCGGCGACCCGTCATAGCAAAAAATGTCGAACATGAGCCGGGCCACTTTGCCCTTGTCGATCAAAGCCGGGCGGTGGGTAACGACGGTGGGGGCGAGGGAGTCTTTCAAATCAAGGGTATAGTCCCTTTCGACCAGCCCGTCGCCGATGCCGAACCGCAAAATTTGGGACATAAGCGACTTGACCCGGTGGGCGGTCTCGCGGTAACCGGCCGCTTCAATCGGCCTTAAGGTTTGGTTCAGGATGACCGATGGCGTCAAAGCTTTTGCGTCCATGTCGCCGATCGTGGAACAGATGTATTTGTTGATAAAAAAAGACTTTCTTTTCACCTCTTTAGGCACAAAATGGACCATGAAAGCTTGCTGCCAAGAATCGCAAAGGTCGCGAACGGTGACCACTGGGTCGGCGGGCGGGGCACCCTTGGTTCGGTTGAACTCGGCGGCCGCTTCGCGGGCGGCCTTTAGGCTCATGGCCGGCCAATGGCCCAAGGTATGACAAACGTCTTTTTTGTCTAACGTGGTTTTCACGCGCCAATATTTACGCCCTGAGGTCATGACGTCCAACATAAGGCCGAACCCGTCGAAATATTTTTTTCGTTTCGATTCCGCCTTTAAATTCCGTATCTTAAGCTCGGTCAAGGGGACAACGATTTTCATGGGCGCCTCCATCGATTTTGTACCCCTAGTGTAACTGAAAACGTTAAAATTGTACAGATCTTTCTGGCAGTCCATGGCGACTATAACAATAAAAAACCCCTTGATTTACAAGGGGTTTAGTCGGTTTTAAGGCTCTATGGATATCTATGAAAAAAGGCTGGTGGTAGCGGGGTTAGGATTCGAACCTAAGGCCTTCGGGTTATGAGCCCGACGAGCTACCAGACTGCTCCACCCCGCAACGCAAAGATTATTATACCTGACCTAGGGTTTTTGTCAAGGTTTATTTTTGTGATTTTGGTGGGCACGCGAGCATGCTTAAGGCCGTTTTATTTTGGAACGGCGGGACGGATAATCAAACAGGTAACCATGGGAGACTTGACCTGGGCCGATTCGAGGGAGGCCCGGCCGACGGTTAGTCGTCTAACAAAGATAGTTCAGAAAAATCAAAAAAATATTGATATTGTAAGCTTTGCGCGATGTTTTAAAAATTTAATACTTTGAGAAACCGATGTAATATTGCGAGTGGATAGTTGATATGTGATGCTTAAAACCAGCTTAAGTCTACCCAACGACTTGGTTAAGCCGCTCTTTGAGACAAAAAACGATATTTCTGAAATATCACAAAAGGATTGTTATTGTAAGCTTTACATGAAATTTAGAAATTTCTAAAACAAAGAGGGGAAACCGATGAAATATTACGAGCGGCTCGTGGATAGGCGATGCTTCTCACTGGCGGACGCGACCGCCATAACGGGCAACCGAGACACGGCGCGGTCCTTGCTCCATTCATACCAAAAACGCGGGCTGATAGTTAGCGTCCGCCGCGATTTATATGTGGCCATGAGCCTTGAGGCAAAACAGCCGGTACCGAACCGCTACATTATCGGTAGCCACGTTGCCAAAGGCGCGTATGTGTCACACCACAATCCGTCAGGCCTTTTAGGTACCCGTCGGCGGTTTTTCAGATAGGCCCGAGCGCTCAAGGATATATTGGAGGCGGTGCAGGTAGAGGTGTCGGCTTAAGACGGTTCGGCGGGCTTTCTGGCCCATGGCCTGGCCCAGCTCGGGGTTGGCCAGGTGTTTGTCGATGGCTTCGGGCAATAGTTTTGGTTCGGGGACGGTTTCCAGCTCGCCGGGCTCGAAGAGATCGGCCAGAAGGTCGCGGTCGTCAACGATTTGGGCGGCCCCGCAGCAAGCCAGTTCAAAAGTCCGGGGGTTTACGAAGGCGCTGGGCCGGTCAAATCCAGTACCGTCGCCGGAATGGATGTTTAGGGAGATTTGGCCGCCGTTATAGACCCGGGCGCACTCCTCGGTTGAGATCCGCCGGCCGCCCTCAAAGAGGTGGGGCTTAAGGGACGGGGGGCAGCCCTCCCAGCCAGATCCGAAGATCTTGAACTCGGACGCGGGCCGACCCGTTTTGGGCCAGCCGTTTAGGGCCAAATCGGCCAGAATGGCCCTTCTGTTGGGATAGCCGGCCCCGGAGAAGGATAGGGTGGCCCTAAAACGTTCTGGGCACTCGGAGGGCTTAAATACTTCCTCGTCGGCGGCGGCCGGGAGATACCAGCATTGGGACAAGCCCCACAGGCGGGGGGCGTCGCCCAGGCGTCGGTCCTGGATGTGAAAGAAAAGATCGTAGGCCGGGGCGACTTGGCTCACGTATTTAAAACGAAAAAAGTCTTCCACGAACCAGAAGGCTAGAAGGGCCCCTTTGGCCTCGCGCCGGAGGAGGGCCAGGCCCTGGGCGTCAAGGGGGGCTTGGGCCAGGTTAAGGATCAAAGTAGGCGCGAATTCCTTGGCCGCGCCGGCCACCTCCCTGGCCGAAGCGCCCATCAGATCGCCCGCGCCGGCGGTGGGGTCGTTTCGTAAATCCGCGGCCCTCCGGCTAAGAAGGTCTGACCAGCCATGGAGTTTGGCCGTAAGGCCCAATTTGTTGGCCGCCCTTAAAAGAAAGCCTCCCATGGGCTCCGAGCCGCCATAGAAGGGCGGGACGATCAGCAGCCTGACCCCGGCGGTTGGTTCCCGCCCCAGTAGTCCCGTAAGGCCCACCCAGGCGGCCAAGGCGCGCCTCTTTGAGCTTTGGTGGGCGATCAGGGGGGCAGGGTGGGGGGTTAACCCTCCCTCGGCTTTGTCGAAGGGGCAGTAGAGGGTAATTTTACGGGTTTTGAATTCTTGGCTAAAATCGCGCGCGCACAAGGCCGCCCAGATTACCCTCGGGTCGGGCTCGTAGACGGACACGGCCGGCAAGACCCTGGCCGCCTCGCTGAGGGTGGCCGGGCTACCCAACCCGAATAGCCAAATCCCCGTGGGGGCGGCTTTGGGGCCCAGGGCGCTTGCCAACAGTTTTTGGGCGTCGGCCAAGGGGTTTTTGCGGGAATCCTGGGACAGCCCGTCAACGATCAAAACCGGCGAGCCGTCCTCGGCCCGTTCTAAGCCCAAACCCTCGGCGGAACCGTAAAGGCGGATGAAATTGGCCAGGCTGGGATTGGCTTCGGAGAGTTGGCGAAGGTTGGCGATTAGGGTGGGGTTATCGTTTGATAAAACCGTCATGGTAAAGACAGACTCCGGGTCAGAACCTTAGTTCATATTATTACCTTATAAGTCCTTAACCATATTTATGGCCTAAGTTGAAGGCGTATTTTACTGGCTATCGTAATAACTTTTAATAAATTTGATCGTAATAGCAAATTTGTTTGCTTATTTATTATATTATATTGAGTATATTTAATTTATAATTAAGTAGATTTGATTTATAATTAAGTAAAATAATTTAGTTTAAGATTCTAGAAATATTAATTAACTTTTTCGCCTAAAAGAGATAAAATATAATTTGTATCCAGATATTTTTCTACCAAATCGGCCAAGCGGTTGATTTCGCGTTCCCTAATGGCGTGGTAATCGAGGCTTTTGGCTTCCTTGAGGCCGGCCCAGGCCAGGATGGTCTTGGCCCCCTCGGGGCTTTCAAACAGGCCGTGGAGGTAAGTCCCGGCCACTTGGCCGTCTTGGCTGAAGGCGCCGTCGGGCTGGCCGTTGGCCTTGGTCAGGAAAGGCCTGGCCAGATCCGGCCCGTCGGTTACGCCGGCGTGTATCTCGTAGCCGGTTACCTCTTGGCCCTCCAAAGTCAGGGTGGCCTTGGCGTTTAGAAGTTGTTTCTCGGGCTCAAGGACGGTGGTCAGATCCAAAAAACCCAAGCCGGGGCTGTCGCCCGGGGCCGATTCAAGGCCCAGTGGGTCTTTTATGAGTTTGCCCAACATCTGGTAGCCGCCGCATAGGCCCAATAGCTTGCCGCCGTAGCGTAGGTGGCGGCTGAGGCGTTCCGGCCAGCCCTCGGCGCGCAGAAAATTCAGATCGGTCCGGACGCTCTTGGAACCGGCCAAAACCACCAGATCGGCCGGCGGCGGTTCCTGGCCCGGTCTGACGAAGGTTACCTCGACCTGGGGGTTTAGGCGCAGGGGATCAAAGTCGGTGTGGTTGCTGATCCTCGGGGTTACCGGGACTACCACCTTGAGGGTCTTGGCTTCCTTGTCCGACTGTCGCCGGTCAATGGCGTCCTCGGCCTCCAGGTGAAAGCCGACCAGGTAGGGCAGTACCCCCAGAACGGGTTTGCCGGTATAGCCGGCTAGCCACTCCAGGCCCGGTTCCAGGATGGTCACGTCGCCCCGGAAGCGGTTGATGACAAAGCCTTTGATGCGGTCCCGCTCGCTGTCGGAGAGGATCATGGTCGTGCCGGCCAGGTGGGCGAAGACGCCGCCCCTCTCGATGTCGGCCACCAACAATACCGGGCAGTCGACTTCCTCGGCAAAACCCATGTTGGCGATGTCGCCCTGGCGGAGGTTTATCTCGGCCGGGCTACCGGCCCCCTCGACGATGACGTGACTATATTGGGCGGCCAGTCTGCGGTAAGAGTCCAGGACGGCCGTTTTGGCTTTGGGTTTGTAGGCGTGATAATCCCTGGCTTCCATCTCGGTCAGGGCCCGACCTTGGATGATGACCTGGGAGCCGGTCTCGGAATTGGGCTTAAGCAAAACCGGGTTCATGTCCACGACCGGGGTAAGCCCGGCCGCCTGGGCCTGGACGGCCTGGGCCCGGCCGATCTCGCCGCCGTCCACGGTCACGGCGCTGTTTAGGGCCATGTTTTGGGGCTTGAAAGGGGCGACGTCGATTCCCCGGCGGCGCAAAAACCGACATATACCCGTCACCAGGGTGCTTTTCCCGGCGTCCGAGGTAGTGCCCTGGATCATCAAGGTGGACATGAAAGCCTTACGTTGGAAGGGATAGTCCCTTCAATGAGACGTGTTTTATGGGCAAAAAAGTTTGGATAGGACTAAAAATTAAAATCGTAAATATTGATCAAGGTGTAAAAATCTCTGTATTTAGCTAGCACAGTTCAATAACAGCTTGTAATTAATAGCTAAAATTTTAACCCTCAAGCGAGTTTAGGGGTTTTGCCGGTCGATCAATATTGTGTCAAAGGTAAAAAATGAATTTATTTTTCTTTGGTTATAATTTAGTTTTTTTGGCCGCAAAAAATGGGACTGGAATTATACCTAAAAATACGGATAAACAAATCGCAAACCCCACCCCGAAAACCATATATTCCTGCAACCATCCATGACGCGGATTGAAAAACACCAAAAAATTAATCAAAAGCCAATAAGATATCCTTAACCTTCACCAAAAAGTTTTTTGGCGATGGTTAAAATAATTTACTGCAGCTTTTCCTCTTGATTAGAAGGGTTATTTTGGTGGCTAGTGGAGCTTTTATTGCGCTTAATAAATTTAAAAAAGCGGTTAAAGCCGAAGATCACAGCTACCAGTATGAGAATAATAATTATTTCCCAAGCGGTGTACTGTCCCATACAACCTCCGGCAGACAAAAAGAAGAAAAAGCGGGTTGGGCTAAGGGCGAGCCCCAAGCGCCAATGGAGTATTTAAATTAAAAGGCAGATATTCATAGATATAAACTGCTTATTATTAGTATATTGGAAAACTTATTTAAATTATATAATCTTAAATAATTAACTATAGACTTTATGAGGTAAATAAGTATACTTTAATCGTTGTCTTTCAGAGCCTTTTGGGATAGCCTCAAGAGTGTCTTAATTTTACAACCTTTGCCCTTGACATTCAACAGCTGATTTGGGGACGAAATCTGGCCAACCAGTGAATGAGCTTTCCCATGATCGAATAATCCATTAAATTTCTATTAAATTTATTAATATACGCTTTATATAATGTAAATATGTGTTATAAATAGAATTAACCTGTTATATATATGTCAATAAAAATTTTATTTAAAAAAATAAATATAGAGCTAAATATATAGTTTAAAGCCTAGCCGTAAATCACAATGTACCAGCCCCGTGGTCCAGTCGCCATAACACCGCAGGATAAGAGTCTACCACCCGGGCTTAACCCTGAAGAGGCCCTAGGGACAGGGAATCGCCAGGAAGGTTCATTAAGGCTAATGAAGGTTCTTGAAAGTTCAGAAAAGTTCTCGAAGGTATTGGATGGGCTGGCTAAAGGTTCGCGGGGGTCACCGGGAGGATCTGACGTTAGTGACGGCTCATAAGGGGCAAAAATTGACGGCTGGACTTGTCTTAATTTTGACGGAATTCTCGTCCAGAATTGGATCTCACTTCAATTCTAATTACTACGGGTAGGGGATAAAAACTACTTTTAAGATTTATCGGGCATTGGTAGTCTATGACAATATTGCGTCAAGCAGGGATCTAAGGGTCGTTGGGACAATTTGACTTGTCAATATCTGGACAATTCAAACCGTCAGGATCGACAAAGCGCCAATGATCTTCGATTGGTGAAGCCAATGGTGAGGCCATGGGAGCTAAGGGTATAGTCGGAGACGGGGAGAAGGGGGGAAGGGGGCCGCGAAGAGGGGGAGAGGCGGTAAATTGGGAAACCCGGTAAGGGCCATTGGCGACCGGAGGTTGATCCGACCGCCAATGGCGAGATTTCAGTCGTCCGAAATCAACGAAGGGTTTTCTTCGATAACGTCGATAACGAGATCGAAATCGTCACTAGGCAAAGGCTCATAGTCCCTGACGTTGCCGTGGGTTATGTAGCCGTCGGCGATTTCGCGAAGGGCCAAAACCACTTCTTTGTTCTTTCTGGGACTAAGGGGTCTGGCCCCCTTTTTTAGCTGTCTGGCCCTTTCGGCGGCTAGGTGAACCAGCACGAAACGGTTCTCAACTTTTTCCAGACAGTCTTCGATTGTCACTCTGGCCATGGTGTCTCTCTCAAAGCCCTTGTTCGTTAACGGCTCTGGGCGCTCCCGTAGGCCAAGCCTTGGGAGAGGGCTCGGGTTAGGGGCGATTTGGTAAGGATTGGGGGTTTGGTTCTTTGGGAACGCCTATGGGCGGCCCAAGGGGAAAAGGATCTCGGTCGATTTTTGGCTCGCGTCGGCTAAGGCACTGGGCAGGAGCTCCTGGCCTTCGCTTGGCCCAATCGGCGGGTGATTCCGGCCTCCCGCTGGGGAAGCGGTTTTCACCGCCCATTGGATGTTTTGTAACAAAAAAACGGCGAAGATTCAAGCGAAGTTATGCTAGTTGATGGAGTCCTTGAGTGCCTTGGCCAACCGGAACTTGACCGACTTGGAAGCCGGGATCTGGATCGGGGCCTTGGTTTTGGGGTTGAAGCCTTGACGGGCCGCCCGCTGGACCAAGGTAAACGAGCCTAAACCGGTAAGGGAAACGCTCCCGGCGTTTTTAATTTCGTCGGCCAAGATGGCAATGAGACCGTTAAAGGCCCTAGCGGCCTGGACCTGGGTCATTTCGGTGTCCTCGGCAAGCTTGGCCACCAATTCAGCTTTAGTCATAGTTACAAATCCTTTCAATTTGTGATAAACTTGCTGTACTTTTTAGGGCAAGTTTTTGGTACCGTCGATATACATTGACGGTTTTATAAATCATGTGTGTGATTTTTAGAGAGATGTTCTGATGTATTGCGATAAATAAATATGATCACCAAGCGAAGGCTTTAAGGCAGGGTTGCCGGCAAACGTGATTTATCGTTTATAGTCGATTTCGATTGTCCGGTCAAGGGGAATGTTTAGGCTGGGCGGAAATTTTCTAAGAAATTTGAAAAAAATTGAGATTTCCCTCGGGCCCAAAATCCGCTTGGCCCGTTTGGGCGCAAAAGATAAGATAACATACTGTAAATAAAGCATTTAATGTTGGCTGGAAAGTGGATGGCCAAGGCCATTCGCAGATTTTTTAGTCCATTCTTTGGCGTGTATCTAATTTTAGTGAGCTTCAACTGAACGGATACAAAATTTACCCATTTTAATTGAGGCTTAAATCAATAAAATATTTCTTTTTATTTAAAATTTAATCTTATAAATTAAAATTAGTTAGTATTTAGTTGTATAAGATTAATACATAATTTTAATATAGTGATTGATATATAAAGAGGCGATCAACTAAAGTGATATCGGTAATTAGTAGATTTTATAATAATTATCATTAAAAAAATTACCTAAAATAAAATTGTAATAATATTTAAGTGATCGAATAAATCTTTAATAATACTTATAGCATGTAAAATTTTCTATAGAATTGTAATTAATACTTTTAAATTATTTTTTAGTATTTCTGACTGGCTCTGCTATGTCTTTTATCGGCCCAGCCTTCCTAAATCCCGTTTGCTTTTGACCTTTCGACTTGATATCATTAGTGAGCTCTGTCTCAGGGAGCCTTGCCTCATATCCCATTTTGCGAGGTGCCAGCCTTTAGGTTATGGTAGAAAAGAACGATATCGAGATAGATAAAGAACTACCGCTTCTGGCCGTGAGGGACGTGGTCATATTCAACGATATGATTCTACCCCTATACATCGGTCGAGACAAATCATTGGCGGCGCTGGAGGCCGCCCAGAGCGGCGCCAAGCAGCTTCTGGTCGTGGCCCAAATGGACCAAAGCTCCGAGTTTCCCATACCGGAGGAGATCTACCGGGTCGGCACCGTGGCCCAGATAGTGCGCCAGTTAAAGATGCCCGACGGAAGGCTGAAGATTTTGGTCCAGGGACTGGCCAAAGCCAGGATAGTCGATTACGTCCAAACGGAACCATTCCTGAAGGCCACCCTGGAAATCCTTGAGGAAGAACCGGTAGCTAACGCGGATTCGATCGAGCTTGAGGCTTTGATGCGCAACGTTCGCGACCAGAGCCAAAAAATACTGCTTCTAAGGGATCTTTTAAGCGACGAGATAGTAAACCTATTGGAGGGCATCGAAGAGCCGGGACGCTTGGCCAACTTGGTCGTCAGCAACATCAAAGTGAAGGTCGACGAGGCCCAAAAGGTACTCGAGACAACCGACCCCATGGCCCGCTTACAGTTGGTGAACTCCATCCTGGCCCAGGAAGTCAAAGTCAGCGCCATGCAAGCCAAGCTGGACTCGGAAGCCAGGGAAGAGATGGACAAGTCCCAGAAGGAATTTTTCCTGCGGGAGCAGCTAAGGCTCATCAAACGGGAACTGGGCAAGGATTTCGACCGGGACGACGAGGCCAGGGAATACCGGGTCAAATTCCAAAAGGCCCACCTGCCCAAAGACGTGGCCGCCGAAGCCATCAAACAGCTTTCCAGACTGGAATACATGCATCAGGACGCGGCCGAGGCTTCGATAATCCGCTCGTACCTTGACTGGATCGTCGAACTCCCCTGGGGGGTGACCACCAGGGACCATCTGGATTTGGCCCAGGCCAAAAAGATCCTTGACGCCGATCATTATAACCTCAAGAAGGTCAAAGATCGCATACTGGAATACCTAGCGGTCATGAAATTGAGCCACCGCCAGAAAGGACCCATAATTTGCTTCGTGGGCCCCCCGGGCGTAGGCAAGACCAGCCTGGGCCAGTCCATCGCCAAGGCCATGGGCCGCAAATTTGTCCGGCTTTCGCTGGGGGGCATGAAGGACGAGGCCGAGATCAGGGGCCACCGCCGCACCTACATCGGGGCCTTGCCGGGCCGGATCATCCAGGGCCTCAAGGCGGCCGGTTCTTCCAACCCCGTTTTCATGCTAGACGAGGTGGATAAGATCGGGAACGATTTCCGGGGCGATCCCGCTTCGGCCCTCTTGGAAGTTCTCGATCCGGAACAGAACTCGTCCTTTTCCGACCACTACCTAAACCTGCCCTTTGATCTGTCCAGGGTCATGTTCATCACCACGGCCAACTTCCTGGATCCGATTCCCCAGGCCCTGGAGGATCGGATGGAGATCATCCACCTATCCGGCTACACGGCCGAGGAGAAAGTCTCGATCTCAAAAAAGCACCTTCTGCCAAGGCTTATCAAGGATCACGGCCTGAAACACGGCACTTTGACCATACAGGACTCGGCCATCAAGGCCATAATTTCTTCCTATACCTACGAGGCCGGCTTGAGGGGATTGGATCGCAAGCTGGCGGCCATCTGCCGCAAGGTGGCTCGCAAAGTGGCCGAAGGGCGGGACAAAACCTTCAGGATCACCGAAAAGCAACTGCACAAGCTGCTGGGCCCGCCCGAGATAGTCCACGAACCCAAACTGACCGACGGCCAACCCGGGGTGGCCACCGGCTTGGCCTGGACCGAGGGCGGCGGCGAGGTCATGTACGTAGAGGTCCGGACCATGCCCGGCAAGGGCAACCTCTCCCTGACCGGCCAGCTGGACGAAGTCATGAAGGAGAGCGCCCAGACCGTTTTGGCCTACGCCCGGGCCCACGCCATGGAACTGGGCTTGGATAAAGACTTTTATGAGGAAATGGACATACACGTCCACGTCCCGGAAGGTTCGGTCCCCAAGGAAGGTCCCTCGGCCGGGGTGGCCCTGATGGTGGCCCTGATCTCGGCCCTTACCGGCATCCCCGTACCCAAGGACATGGCCATGACCGGGGAGATTACCCTCCGCGGACAGATCTTGGCCATAGGGGGCCTTAAAGAAAAATCCTTGGCCGCCTTGCGTCGTGGCGTCAAAAGGATCATCATCCCCAGGCAGAACCTCAAAGACCTTGAAGACGTGGCCGAGATCCCGGCCAACATCAAACGCAAGCTTGCCTTCCTGCCCGTGGACAACATAAACGACCTATTGGACCTAGTTTTCCCTAACCGGAAAACCACCATGCCCATTAGTCCCAAGCGTCCCGAGAAAAAGGACTCCCGTTTCAAGGAAGGCCCGCCCCCCAGGCGGATCAAGCGCTTCCCCAAACACTCGCCCTCTGCCCGGAAAATAGTCTTCCCCTAAAGGGGCTCTGCCTTTGGGCTCTGGGAAATGACTGAGTGTTTTGGGTCTCTCGCGGGCCCCCGGGGTCGCGGGCACCCCCGAGCCCCAGAGCCCGAGCCGACGGCCGTAAGGCCCAAAGTTTTTCGCCGCCAAGGGGCGGTTTCCGGATACCCCCTTCCGGTGGGGGTTATCTTGGGGCCCTCGGTTTTGGCGCGTCGCCTAAAGGAATTATCGTGGGAAAAGGCCCTGGTTGCGTGCTCTGCGGCCACATGTGCCGAGTCGATCGCTCCGGTCCCTCCCTGGGACGCTGCGGGGCGGGGACCCTGGTGGGTTTTTCGTCCTCGCTGATCCATCCCGGGGAAGAGCCGCCCCTGTCTGGCCTAGTCGGGAACGGGGGCTCCGGCACCATTTTCTTTTCCCGTTGCAACCTTTCCTGCGTCTTTTGCCAAAACTGGCAGATCTCCCAAGCCAACCAAAACACTCGGGACATCGGCGTGGACGAGCTGGTCGAGACCATGTTCAAGCTGGCTTCGATGGGCGCCCACAACGTCAACCTGGTTTCCCCCACGCCCTACGCCTTTGAAATCGCCAAGGCCTTGTCCAAGGCCAAGATACAGGGCCTCTCCATCCCGGTCGTATACAATACGGGCGGTTACGACTCCCCGACTTGTCTGGCCATGCTAGACGGCTTGGTTGACGTCTATCTGCCCGACGCCAAAATCGGCCTATCGCCGGAGGCCGACGAGAACGATCCCGATCCCGACTCTATGCGTCTCTTTGGTGCCCGTGACTACGTAAAATATAACCGATTGGCCCTAAAAGAAATGAAAAGACAAGTGGGGCATCTGATCCTCGACGGCCGCGGCTTGGCCGCCAAAGGCCTTTTGGTCAGGCATCTGGTCTTGCCCGACAACTTGGCCCGGACCGATAGCGCGCTTCGCTGGCTAAGGGATCACTTGGGGGCGGACCTCCACCTAAGCCTCATGGCCCAATACCACCCGGCCCACCTGATTAAGGTCGGCGACAACCCCGAATACCGTAGTTACCCCGGCCTGGGCCGCCCCCTGTCCGTTCGCGAATACGAGAAATGGACCGACTTCGCCTGGTCCCTTGGCCTCCACAACACTTTTGTCCAAGATTTGGAGGCCGCCACCCAAATGCGCCCGGACTTCGACAAGCCCGACGTCTTTAACTGACTCGCCCCCCGCACCATCCAGGGCTGGCCCCGGGGACCTCCAGAACTGTCCCCGGGAACCTCCACGGCCGTCCCAGCCGCCCTCCAGGGCCGTCCCAGCCGCCCGAGGCTATTCTAACCCCTCCCCGTCACCCCAAGGCCCGCCAGGGCCCCAATTCGCCCGCTTAACGGCAAATCCAGAGAAACCCAAAACGACCCAAGCCAAGGGTTCCCCGGCGGGAAGCGTTTGGCCATTTAGTTTTATATAACCCGAATGTCCCGCTGGTTGCGGGGATTGGGCCGGGTGGGCAGATCCGGGGAAAGCTCATAAATTGGCGAGGAATTCTTCCACTTCGGAGAACTTGGTGACCAACTGGCTGGGGGGCAGGCTTTTGGCGATCAGGTGTCCGTATCTGGTCGTGGTGACGCGGTGGTCGAAAATGGCCAGTAAGCCACGATCCGTTCCGGTCCTAAGCAACCGTCCCAGGCCTTGCCGCAAGGTGAGGGTCATTTGGGGAAGGGAATAAGTCAAGAAAGGGTTTAAGCCCCTTCGTCTGATCTTTCTGCAGCGGGCCATGTAAAGGGGCATGGTTGGCCGCTCAAATGGCAAGCGGTCTATAATGACCACCGATAAACTTTCGCCGGGGACGTCAACTCCCTGCCAGAAGCTGGAGGTGGCCAGTAGCACCGAGCTTACGTTGGATTTGAAGCGCTCAAGGAGGTCGGCTTTGGTGCCCTTAAATTGGGCCAAAATGGGCCAAGGCACTAGGGGGGCGAGCTGTTGTTCCACCTCCTTCAACCTGGCTATGGAGGTGAAGAGTATCAAGGCCCGGCCTTTGGATAGATTCAATACTTTAACCGCTTCCTTCAAAAATGCCTTTGAATACTCTGAACTGAGAGACACCGCGGGTAAATGTTCCGGCACGTATAGCCTGGTATTGGCGTCGTAATCGAAGGGAGAGCTTAAACTCATCGAAGGCGTGTCGCGGTCGAGGCCCAAGCGATCTTTGACGTAGTTAAAATTGCCCCCGGTGCTTAAGGTGGCCGAGGTCAGCACGGCGGTTTGGTTTGTCTCTTTTAGCTTCTTGCCCAATAATATGCCGGCTTCTATGGGCAGGGCCGAGAGGGTGATATTGCGGTCGGTTTTCCGTACATTTTTGCCCTTCGATTTCTCGAAGGTTACCTCGTTATTCACGGTAACCTGATAGGCGTAACTATCATCGGAATTGTCGGATAAAATCTTAGCCACGGTGGTCATGTAGGATAATTTTTGCGCAAAAATATCCAATCTTTCCTCATCGGGTATGTCCGGAGGTTCCTCAACCGGGAGAGTCGTCTCTGGCGTTTCCTCTTCCTCGGGAGTTGGCAAGATCTTGCCCAATTCCATGCCAGCGTCATATATCCCGGTGAGAAGGTTCTTAATCCCTTCTTCCCTTTCCTGATCCACATAGCTTTCGACGGCATAAAGTTCTTCTTCGCCGATAACGTTATCAAAAAAAGGAGGAAATTGTTTTAAAATATCTGATATTTTTAGGCAATTTTCTATAATTAATTCAGCCTTTTCGTCATCTTTAAGCTTTCCTTTTTCAAACAAATCCATTATTTGATCCAGAAATTTCTGTATTTCAGATATATTAAGATGCGCTCCCATTAAAGAAGTGGCTACGCCTTCTAAAAGATGAGCTTCGTCTATGATAACGGCGTCCCATTGAGGCAGCAAACCTGTATTATCTCCAGGTTGTCCTTTTATAATAAGATCTTTAACGAAAATATGATGGTTAACCAGAATTATCTTTGAATTGGTGGCAATAGCATAATTGCGAAAATAGAAGCAGTGCCGATAATGGTAACAAGCGCGCTTTCGGCAACCTTCGGGCGTGGAGTAAAGCCGGACATCGGCGGGGATCTTTTTGGCCAGTTTCTCCGGCATGTCTTCCAACAACCCGGTTAGGGTATCGCCGACCCATTCGGCCAATTGGTACTTCCAATTCTCGTCTTCAAACATTATGTTGGCCCGGCCAACTTTGGATCGCAAAAGGCGGCGGCAGACGTAGTTATCCCGTCCTTTTATTAAGGCTACTTTAAAATCTAAATTATAGTGCTTTTTTATAAAATTGATGTCTTTTTGGTAAATTTGATCTTGGAGGTTTTTGAGTCCGGTGGAGACGACCGTGACTTTGTCGGAAAGCAAGGCGGGTAGGAGATAGGCCAAAGTTTTGCCGGTGCCGGTGCCGGCCTCGATTAAGGCCAGATCGTCCTCGTTAAAGGCCCGTTCCACTTCCAGGGCCATTTGGGTCTGCTGGGGCCGGTCCTCGAAACCGTCCCAGGTGGCCAAGGGACCATCGGGGCCCAGGAGGGTTTTTAAGTCGTTGGCTTTCAGGGTGCCCCCAAACGTGTCGGTACCGGGCACCGGGCGCGCCCGTCCAACTGGCCATGCCCCAAAGGGCGCCTAGCGAGTCCGTCCGACCGGCCATGCCCCAAAGGGTCCCAAGCGAGTCCTTCCGCCTGGCCCTGCCCCAAAGGGCGCCAATGCCGGCCCGACTATATCAGGCCGACATTAACGGCTCGCCAAGGACGGGCCAAAAAAAGCTAAGCCCCAAAGTCAAACCCCAACGGGTCGGAAAGGCCAAAGACCTATCCGGGGGGACGGATCTTGGGCCCGTCCCGCAGCCGTCAGAGATAAGGGAAAAGCGGCCCTAACTTAAAAGGCCCATTGGGCGCGGGTTCCGAGACAAGGAAACCCGCCGGCCTAAATGGGCGCTTAACTGACCGAAACGGACTTACCCATTAAGCTCAGGATGCCCAAAACCACCAGAATGACCACGACCACGGCTATGATGACGCCCACGGTGCCGTCACCGGCGGGGACCAGGGCTTGGTCCAGCTGGCCGGCCAGGGCGTGGATTTCCGCGTCGCTCAACTTGGCGAGGCGATGGTTGATTTCTTCCTGATTGTACCCCAAATCGGCTAGCGTTTGGGCGATTTTTTTGTTTTCCAGCGTCTGGCGCACCCGATCGAGATCCGCGTTCTGGGCGGCTTGGGAGTCGATTGTAGTGGCAAAGCCAGCCAAGGCACCCTTGGTTGGGGCCAAGGCCACTACCAGGGCCAAGGCGATCATTAGCCTCACGGCAAAGCGCCCGAACCGGGAATTGACGAGATTTGACATGTGATCCTCCGTCTAAGCGTACCGGGAAAGTTTTTTACTTCCAAGGGAAGGGCCATCCTCGGCTTGGCCGCTGCGGACTCTAAAGAGGCTAAACGTGGCCATTTTAAAGTCCTAGCATAGTTTTAAAATTTTATACCATATTTCTACTGAATTTGGAAGTTTTATTTTTTTGGAATGGCAATTCATATTCTGGTGACCTTAAGATCAATATTGGTCTAGAACACAGCACTCCCCAAATACCCTAAGAAAGAGCTAAATCCGGTTTCAGCCTCGCTTAACCATAACTTCTTGGCTGACAAGTTAGAGTGAGCATGCCAAGTTTTATCTGTGTCAAGAATAGTTACGGGTTATATCATGACTCTCAAGGAATTGCTATATTTAATAGCTTACCCAACGACTGGCAATTCTTCCAGGCAGTCTAGCTTATATAACGCCTATTAAGCTAATTACTCTAGTATATTTAGAAATTAAGCATTTAAAGGCTGATTATCTTGGGGACCAAGATCAGAATACAGCATATTATAACAAAATTTTTACCTGACAAGGATAGAAATATGTAGGCAAACAGAAATAATTTTTGAGCTAGGTTAAAATTATAATCTAGTAATTAAGAGAACTTAGATTGCCTCTCCACCCCTTCGCCTCCCGGCTGGACTCCCAAGCCCCTTCCGGACCGCCCAAACTCGCATCGCCCGGCCCAGACCGGCCCGGCCAATCCGCCAATCCAAACCCACCGCGCCCGAACCCGGAAGGCTCCGCGGTACTCTTCCGGTAACGAACGAACGGCCTCCACCTCGCGGCCAATACCCCCGCATTAAAACGGCCGACTGCCCACCCCCGGGCCCGGACGGACAAAGCCGTTTGAATTTATGGCTTGTCCCGTGTATAGTTGCCATATCGAGGTACCCGATTTGGTCCCGTCCCAAACCTTCGGCGCGAAAAAACGCCTTGGCACGGGTATTTCTGGCCCTTTGGGGCCAAAAACCATGGCCCGGTTAAATCCGACTCGGCCCCCGAAGGCGCCTTCCCTGGCCCGACCGAGGGTCACCCCGGCGGGCGGGATCGTCAAACCGTTTCCATAAGTAAACTTAAATAATAAATTCATTAAAC
>JAIRNQ010000095.1 GCA_031257955.1 Deltaproteobacteria bacterium
CGAGGAGATGGCCTTTGGCTTGATCCAGGCCGACTACGGGGCGCCGGATCTGATCGTCCCCTCCCCGGGCATACCCCATAACCACGCCCTCTTGGCCACGGCCAGGGAAAAGGACATCGAGGTGGCAGGGGAGATGGAGCTGGCCGCCAGGCACGTCCCCATTCCCATATTGGCCGTGACCGGATCCAACGGGAAGTCCACGGTGACCGCCTTAACCGGGCATATACTAAACAACGCCCAGACCCCGGCCTTCGTCGGCGGTAACATTGGCCTCCCGCTTTCGGTCTTGGCCCTGGATTACCTGAACGACAATCTGGGCGACCGACGCTACGCCGTCATCGAGGTCTCCAGTTTCCAGCTCGAGACCGTCTCCCGTTTCTCGGCCAAGGCGGCCACTTTTCTGAACCTCAGCCCGGATCACCTGGATCGCCACGGGAACATGCGGGGTTATTACGAGGCCAAAAAACGCGTCTTTAACCGCCAGGGCCCCAACGAAACGGCGGTATTGAATCTGGACGATCCCTACGTCCGGGATCTGGCCCCCAATTCTCGGCGCTTTTGTTTTTCCATGCTGACCAAACCCAAGTACGGGGCCTATTATTACGACGACGAGATTGTGGTCATTGACGGGGACAATGTTTTGGCCAAGCGGGCCTGGAAAGACTTTAGGTTGATCGGCGGGCACAACGTCCAAAACGTCATGGCCGCCCTAGGTTTGGCCATGGCCGCCGGGGTGCCCCCGGCCGTGGCCCTGGCCGCCGCCACCACCTTCACGCCCTCGGATCACCGCCTCCAGCCGATAGGCGAATACGGCGGGGTCCAATACGTGGACGATTCCAAGGGTACCAACGTCGGGGCCGTGGCCAGCGCCATCCAAAGCTTCGACAGGCCCATAGTGCTGATACTGGGAGGCAGGGACAAGGATCTTGATTTTTCTTATCTGGCCCCCCACATTCGGGAAAAGGTTCGGCACATGGTCATCATGGGCGAGTGCCGGGAAAAAATCTTCGCCAGCCTGGGCGGCGAGGCCCCCAGCTCCCTGGTCCCGGACATGTCCGAGGCCGTGGCCGCGGCCATGGAGGTCGCCCAACCGGGCGACGTGGTTCTCTTGAGCCCGGCCTGCACCAGCTTCGATCTGTTCGAGAACTACAAAAAACGCGGCGAGGCCTTCACCTTCGAGGTTAAGAAACGGGTCGGGGTACTCCCGGCCGAGGCCGGGCCAGACCCGGCCCAAGGTCGGGGCCAAGGCTCGGGCCAGTCGGAAGGGCCAAAGGGTGGGTCACAGGGCGGGCTACGAGGCGAAGACGGCGGTTCCAAGGGGAACGGCCCCCACTGAGGGGGCCAGCCCCTCGACGGGAGGGACGTTTGGGGGGCCATATCGTCGGCGACTATGGGTAGGCGCCTACTTGGGTGGCGCCCAAGGGTAGGGTCCCACTGAAAGGTTAAACGGTAGGCTTTCCCCGGAAGGCCGGGGAAAGGAAAGACGGCGGAAATGGTCCAGGGCAAATTAAACTCGATAAAATCGGTCGACACGGTCATGTTGACTTTTTTCCTGATCCTTCTGGGACTGGGCGTTACCATGCTCCTTTCGGCCAGTTTCGTCAAAGCCGAGTATAGCCTCAAAAATCCCTATTTCTTCTTTTCCAACCAACTGACCAATCTGGCCATCGGGGTCCTTCTGGGAACGCTGGTATACTTGGTTCCCTACAAAACTTGGATCCGTTTCGCTTGGCCCATTGGGGCTTTAAGCATTATAGTTTTGGCTGCCATGCTGATTCCAGGGGTGGCCAAGGGCAAAGGGGCCGGGCGCTGGTTGGTGGCCATACCCTTCCAGCCGTCGGAGGCGGTCAAACTGGCCGTGGTCATCGTTTTGGCCCGGTATTTCAGCCATTACGGGATCCTGATTAAAAAATTCAACTACGGCTTAGTGGGCCCCTTTCTGCTTCTGCTGGTCTATGGAGCTTTGATAGTGTTGCAAACGGACTTGGGCGGGGCCATAGTCGTGGCCATCATCGTGGCCTTGATGATGATCGCCGGAGGGGTCAAGATCTGGCAGATGAGCATCCTCAGTTTTTTGGGGGTCGCGGTCTATAAACTCATTGAAGTATTTGAATATAGAATTCAACGCATTACCGCCTGGAAAAACCCCTGGCAGGATCCCTCCGACAGTGGCTACAACATCATCCATTCCTTCTATGCCTTTGCCAACGGGGGACTGACCGGGACCGGGCCGGGCCAGAGCCAGCAAAAAATGTTCTTCCTGCCGGAGAATTATACCGACTATATCTTTTCCATCATCGGCGAGGAGCACGGGCTCATAGGGGTGACCATAATCAGCTTCTTTTTTCTGGCCTTTGGCTTTAGGGGTTTCATGATCGCCCGGTCGGCCAAGAGCCTTAGCGGTTTTTACTTGGCCCTGGGCATGACCCTCTGCGTGCTGGTCCCGGCCTTCGTGAACATGTCGGTGGCCCTCTCGATCATCCCCTCCAAGGGCCTGCCCCTCCCGTTCTTTAGTTACGGGGGATCGAGTTTAATCGTCACCTGCGTGGCCATCGGGATAATCATGGCCGTCCATGCCGAGAGCGCCAGGGACGTGGCCGGAAACGAGTATCTGAAAATGGCCCAAACCCGCGCCCAGACCGTAACCGCCGGGGCGGTTAAAAAATGACCGAGCCGACAGACCGGGCCCCACTGGGCCCGTCGGCTCGGCCGCTGGGACCCGCGGACGAGCCGACAGGCTTAAGGTTTCTGATTGCCGCCGGCGGGACCGGCGGTCACGTGGTGCCGGCCACTTCGGTCGCGGCCGAGCTAGGCAAGCTATCCAGCGGCGCCGACTTTCTGTTCGTGGGGACCGGGCGGCCGGCCGAGGCCGAGATACTGGGCCCGCTGGGCTACCGGCAGAAGGTCTTGAAGGTAAAGCCCCTGGTCGGCAAAAGTCCGCTAAAAGTCTTGGGGGCCGTTTTTTCCTTGTTTACCAGTCTTATCCGGGCCGTGGATCTGGTCAGAAAACATAACCCGGACATGTGTTTGACCTTCGGGGGTTACGTCTGCGGCCCGGTGGGCTTGGCCGCCAAGATCATGGGGCGACCGCTGGTAATCCACGAGCAAAACTGCGCGCCTGGCCTGACCAATCGCTGGCTGAGCCGCTTGGCCGATCTGGTGATGGTCGGCTTTCCCGAGACCGAGGAGTCCTTTAAGGCCAAGCGGGTCGTCTTTACCGGAAACCCCATCCGGGAAGACATATGCCGTTTGGCCGAAGCCGTAAGGGTTCCCGGAAAGCCCCCTAAGCTTTTGGCCGTGGGCGGATCCCAGGGCTCGAAGAGGCTTAACTTGGCCGTTATGGCCCTGGCCGAAAACCTCCAGGCCAAGGGAGTGGATTTTTCCCTTACCCACCAGACCGGTAGCCAAATGGAAGCCGAGGTGGCCGCCCGTTACCGGGATCTGGGACTGGGGGAGCGAGCCCAAGCCCGGGCCTTCATTTCCGATATGGCCGGGGCCTACGCCCAAGCCGATCTGGCCATCACCCGGGCCGGGGCCCTTACGGCCTCGGAACTTTTGGCGGCCAAGCTTCCGGCCATACTGGTCCCGCTCCCGACCGCCGCCGGCGACCACCAGACGGCCAACGCCAAGGCCCTGGCCAAACTGGGACTGGCCCGGCTGGTCCCCGAGGCCGAACTGGACTACGGGGCCTTGGAAAGGGTGGTCCTGGAACTGTTGGAAGGGCCCGATAAACTACGGGAGATGTCCCAAACGGCCGAGGACTCGGCCAAAACGGCGGCCTCGGTCGCCCCGACCATGGCCGGGTTGTGCTTGGAGACCCTGAAAGAGTGCCGAAGGGCCGAGGCGGCCCGTTTGGGTAAGGCCTCCCCGGACTCGGATTGACCCCTGGCCAACCGGGCGTCCCGCCCGGTTGACCGGGCGGATACGGACGCCCGGGCATAGATTGCCGCCGAGGATAGGCGGCTTAGGACGTTTTGATGTTTCGTAGGAAAAGGCGGATACATTTTGTGGGCATAGGCGGCATCGGCATGAGCGGCATCGCCGAGGTTCTTTTGAATCTGGGCCACGCCGTCAGCGGCTCCGATCAGCAGGAGAGTACCCAGACCGTCCGCCTCAAGGCCATGGGGGCCGAGATCCACATAGGCCACCGGGCCGATCAGGCCGAGGGGGCGGATGTGGTGGTCGTTTCCAGCGCCGTTCCCGAAACCAATCCCGAGCTGGAGCGGGCCCGCTCGCTGGCCGTCCCGGTCATTCCCCGGGCCGAAATGCTGGCCGAGCTGATGAGGCTTAAGACCTCGGTGGCCGTGGCCGGATCCCACGGAAAGACTTCCACCTGCTCGATGGTGGGCATGATGCTCACCCACGCCGGCTTGGATCCCACTCTGGTCGTCGGCGGGCGGATCAATAACCTGGGGCTAAACGCCAGATTGGGCCAGGGTGAGATTTTGGTGGCCGAGGCCGACGAGAGCGACGGCAGTTTTTTGTTCCTGTCGCCGACCGTGACCATCGTGACCAACATCGATAAAGAACATTTGAGTAATTACAGAGATTTTGACCATTTGCGGGAAACTTTCTTAACTTTCATCAACCGGGTTCCTTTTTACGGGGCCTCCATTCTGTGCCTGGACGATCCGGAGGTCCAGAACTTGGTCCCGAAGGTTAAAAAACGCTTCGTGACTTACGGGCTTTCGGCCCAGGCCGAGATCACCGCTCGGGACATAAAAACTTTGGAGTGGGGAAATTCATTTGAGTGGCTAAGAAAGGGCGAGCGTTTGGGGCGGATCACCGTCAATCTCCCCGGCAAGCACAACGTTTTGAACGCCCTAGCCGCCTCGGCCGTGGGTTTGGAGTTTGGCCTTTCGCCCGATATCGTGGCCGAGGGCATCGCCGGCCTTAAAGGCGTGGGCCGCCGCTTTGAGCCCAAAGGCCAAGCCGGCGGGGTAACTTTTCTGGACGATTACGGCCACCATCCCACCGAAATTCGGGCCACCTTGGCCACCTTGGCCGAGTGTTACCCGGATCGGCGCAAAATAGTGCTCTTTCAGCCCCATCGGCATTCTCGGACCAGGGATTTGTTTGACGATTTTGTCAGATCCTTTAACGAGGTCGAAAACGTTTTTCTGGCCGACATCTACGCGGCCGGGGAAAAACCCTTCGAGGGCCTAGACTCCGAAGTGCTGGCCAAGGCCATCGCCAGCCACGGCCACCGGGGCGTGGAATACTTGGGCCCGGTCGGGGAGATGGCCGCCAAACTCAAAGACCGCCTGCGTCCCGGCGACGTGGTCATGACCTTGGGGGCCGGCAACGTCTGGCAGGTCGGAGAGGAACTCCTCAAACGCTTAGACGACTGAGGCGATCGCCCAGAAGTGGAAAGGCCAGAAGGGATGGGGCCCAAACCCGACGCGAAAAATCCGGCCGTCTCGGTAAGCCCGTCCAGTCCGTCCGGCCCGTTTGGGCCGGGACCGGGAGCGGGCGGACCGGAACGGACCAGGGATTTGCTGGCCAAAAGCTTGGGCCGGCGCCCGGAAATCGTTTCCCTGGCCGGCCGATCGACCATGGGCACCGGCGGGCCGGCGGTATTGCTACCCGTCCACACGGACGGCGAACTAAAACGGACCCTCGGGGCCTTGGCCGAACTGGGCTTGACTTTTGGGATAATCGGCGGGGCCAGTAACGTCCTGTTCCCGGACGCTGGAACGGTCGTGCCCATCCTGAGCCTGGAAGGGGACTTCAAAACCATCGAGGTGGTGGGCAACGCGGTTAAGGCCGGCGGCGGGGCGGTCATGGGGGCCCTGGTAAAAGCCGCGCTATCCGCCGATTTGCGGGGATTGGAAATCGCCGTCGGGCTTCCGGGCACGGTGGGCGGGGCGGTCGGCGGAAACGCCGGCACGAAAGAGGAGGGCTTGGCCCATTTGATCGGGGAGCTTGAACTGGTAAGGCCAAACGGGGAGACGGTCGTTTTGCCAAAGGCGGATCTAAGGCCCGTTTACCGATCCCTTAACCTTCCGGCCGATCTGGCCGGATCGGTTATCGCCCGGGTCAGCTTGGAACTGGCGCCCAAGGGCGCAGGGCTCGAAGGGTTCGAAGGGGCCGAAGCGTTCGATTACGAAGCGACCCTCCAGAGCCGCAAAGCCAAACAGCCAAGCGGGCGAAGCCTGGGAAGCGTCTTTAAAAACCCCCCCGGGGATTTCGCCGGTAGGTTAATAGACGGCCGCGGACTTAAGGGCCGAAAGATAGGCGGGGCCCAGATTAGCGAAAAGCACGCCAACTTTATCCTAAACGTTGGCGGGGCCAGATCGGCCGACGTCTTGGAGCTGGCCCTTTTGGCCAGGGACGAGGTTCTGGCCCATACGGGCATAAGGCTTTGGCCCGAGATTAAGATTTGGGACGCCTGGGCCCGTGACGTCGGCCTGCCCGAGCCCGGCCAAGCCAGGCCGGAGGGGCCCAGCAATCGGCCCGAAGGGGCGAAATAATCGGCCCGACGGGGCAACAACGCGGAGGGGACGAGCCCAGGGGCCATCGGGCCGCTGGCGATGGATATCATGGCCACGAAATTTAAACCCAGAAAATACCAGTCACCGAGGGAAGTCAAGGGCCGGGCCTTTGGCGGGGGCGGGGCCATGGCCGTCTCCAGGACCAAACGGGCCAAGCCCAAACGGTTTTGGCGTTCCAGCGACGAGCCTTTCAAGATGCCGTCGGTGGGGACTTTGATCAAGAAAGGCCTAAAGTGTTTGGCGGTGGGGGTGGTGTCTTTTGTGGGTCTGAGCGCCCTAACCGTGGCCATTATACTTGTGTATATGTATGTTAATGAGTCCGATTATTTCATGGTACAACCGCAATCAATTCCAGTAACCGGACTCTCAATGCTAACGAGAGAGGAAGTATTAGAGGCTGCCGAACTACAAGAACCCATGAATAACTTGACTTTAGATACAACAAAGATTATAAATAAATTGAAAGCTACTCCATGGGTAGAAGATGCGGAGATCAGCAAGACCTTCCCCAATGGCTTAAGCATAAAAGTTCGCGAATATAAGCCCAAGGCGATCGTAAGTTTGCAAAATCTTTATTTTATAGATGAAACGGGTTTCCCGTTTAAAAAATTGGATCCCGGGGAATTCTCGGATCTGCCCTTAATTAGCGGCTTTACGCTCGACGAGCTCTCCAACGGCGGACCCTTGGTCAAAGACGCCTTCGCCGAGATTTTTGCCCTGGTGGCGGTTTTGAACGACCGCAAGGACGATTACCGGACGGACAACGTTTCCGAGTTCCATTACGACCCTGACCGGGGGATAACCCTTTTTACCAAAAAAACTGGGCTACAAATCAAAGTCGGCTTGGGCGGATACTCAAAGAAGTTTTGGCGCCTGGGCCGGGTCACCAACCATCTCAAAAGCGAGGGACTCGACGAAGGCTTGGCCTACATGAACGTTGAGTACCCCAAGAGAGTCACCCTGAGTTATCGCCCAGGGGCGGCCGCCTCGGCGGCCGCCGCCAAGAGGGCCGCCGCCCAGGGCGAGTCGGGTTGACAAACCGGATCCGGGCCCGGGCCGGCTTGGCGACAAGCCGACGGGAACGGGCGGAGCGATTTTTGGGCGCCGGCGACCTTAGCCTAGGACGGCCGGCCAGATCGAAAGAACGTTTATTTACCTTAAGGGAGGGACTAATAATGTCCAGTTACGAAGAAGACGTGTTGGTGGCCATAGACATCGGGACCACCAAAATTTGCTGCCTGGTGGCCGAGCAAACCGAGGATAGGGGTCTGAACATCAAAGCCATCGGCTCCGCCCCCTCGGTCGGCTTGTCCATGGGCCGGGTCATCGACATGGGGGCCACGGTTAACGCCATCTGTAAGGCCGTGGAGGACGCCTCGGAAAAATCCGGCTACGACTGCCAGTCGGCCTTCATCGGCATCGCCGGCGAGCACATTAACGGCATCAAGGTCAGGGGATCGGTCGCGGTCCGCACCGGGATCGTCGCCCAAGACGACGTGGATCGGGCCATGAAATCGGCCATGATCATGAACATCCCCAGTAATTGCCAAGTGCTTTCCAAGATCCCCTTGGAGTACCACGTGGACGATTTGGTGGGCATAGTCAATCCCATCGGCATGCGGGGGGCCAAGCTGGAGATCTTCGTGCACGTCTTTACCGTGGACTCCAACTCATTTGACGATTTGCGCCAATGCGTCGACGACGCCGGCCTACAGATCGACGACGTCTACCTGGAGTCGATTGCCTCGGCGGAGGCCGTGCTGACCCCGGCCGAAAAGCAGCAAGGCGTGGCCCTTCTGGATATCGGCGGCGGCACTTGCGACATGGCCGTTTATGTCAACGGGGCCATTCACCACATCCACGAGGTGGCCCTGGGCGGCGACTACCTGACGAGGATCCTCTCCACGGCCCTAAACATCTCCTGGGAGACGGCCGAGCTTTTGAAGCTTAGCCACGGCTGCTGCCACGAGGGCTTGATCGACGAAGACTACGGCATAGACGTGGCCAGCCTGGACGGGCTGAACACGGTTAACGTCGGGGTCAGTAACGTTTGCCAGATCCTGGGAAAGGGCGTCCAAAACATCTACGGGCATCTTTCCAACAACCTCATCCAAAGCGGCTACGACGATGTGGTCCGGAACGTGGTTCTGACCGGCGGGACCTCGCTTCTGATGGGCATGCCCGAGCTGGGACTGGAGTACTTCAACCGTCAGATTCGGGTGGGCGGCCCCAACTTCCGGGGGGCCATGGCCGAGTGGTCGAAAACCCCATGTATTCCACCGCCGTGGGCCTGATCCTCCACGGCCAAAAGAACCTGCGCGACCAAGGCGTCAGGCGGATCTCCCGCCGGAGCGGCTTCCCCTGGGTCTTCGGTAAGGTTAGGTCCCTCTTCGGCAAGAGCGACGACTAGGCCCCGGCCCGCTGGCCCGGCCCGCTGGCCCGGAAGGTGCCTTTAGGGGTTGGATACGACCCCTCTGGGCGGCTTTCCGGTACCCTGTGGCCATAAAATCTCGCCCGGCCATGCCGGCCACTGCCTTCCCCTCCTTGGGTAAGCCGGCATGGCTTTAACGCCGTTATTGGCGGCGTTAAAGCGGTGACCCCAAGCCCTTGTGGCTGAACCTCCGGCTGGGGGCGGAGTTAGGGGAAACGATTAACAAACGAGACGAAAGTTGGGGTTTTAGCCGAAATTTGGCCATAAGCGATGAATCTGTTTGGGGCGGGGCAAAAATCGCGCATCGTTGGCTTGCCATGGTGCCCTAAAGTTTTAGAGCTAACCTATTTTCTTTTTAATCGGCCGAAATTTATTTGATCGAAGATAAAAATCAGCGTTTTATTTGAATGGCCCCCAGACATTGGGGACTCGCTTCTATTTTTTACTTGTAATTTGAATCAAAATTTGTTACAACGACTAAAGTAAACCAAGTTTGGCTGTACACGGGGCCATTGCCGGAAAAAATTCAAGCTGAATGTTCTAAGATGTTAACGGACAAAGGGCCCATCGCTTTTTAACGGCTCCAAAATACCCCGCTTACGCCTACCCATGGGTTATAAAGCCTCTGTTTGGCAACTAATTGGCCTAAATTCCTCCCCCTTGGTTTTGTGGCCCTGACGGGCATAAAACCAAACCACTGGGTTTAAACCGTTATGGTTTGACGGTCTTTGGGCTTAAGGCAACCATGAAAGTGGTCGCTAAAGCGCCCGCGGGGCGGGCGCGAGAGTAAGTTTCTGTACAAACCAAAATATCGATTCAAAACGATGGCGAATGCTTCCTAAAAATTCAAAATTTGATCATAATTAAAATCTTCCAATATAAAATTTCATAAATTTTGACTTTACCTTTGTAATAGTAAATAGGACATTATCTTAACCAATTTAATCACTAACTAATATAGCAAAAGCCAATTCTTTCACTTCCCGAGGTTGTCGGCTTAGTTATAAGGAGCAAATCGATGGCGGACGAAACAAAATCAACCGCGTTTATGCCCGGGGCCTTGCCCCTGTGCCGGATAATCGTCCTTGGCCTCGGCGGCTGCGGGACCAACGCCGTCAACCACATGGTTAACCAGGGGCTCGAGGGTCCCGCCATGATCGCCTCCAACACCGACGTGGCCCATTTGATGAAAAGCTTGGCCCCGACCAAGATCCAGCTGGGTCCGGAACTGACCGAGGGGCTGGGGGCGGGCAGCAAGCCCTCCGTTGGTCGCGACGCGGCCCTCGAATCGATGCCCGAAATCATCAAGGCCGTGGGCGACGCCCACTTGGTTTTCGTCACCGCCGGATTGGGCGGAGGGACGGGGACCGGAGCGGCCCCGGTGGTGGTCGAGAACCTGATGAAGCTGAAGAAACCGCCCCTGGTCGTCTCCGTGGTCGTTTTGCCCTTTAAGCATGAGCTGGATCGCCCGGCCAAGGCCAAGCCGGCCTACGATTCTCTCCTGGCGACCAGCAATTCGCTAATTTCGGTTTCCAATGAAAGACTCCTGGAGACTTGGCCCGAACATTCCCTCAAGGAATGCAAGGCCATGGCCAACCACGTGCTCTATCGGGCCGTAAGCTGCATAACCGATCTCATTCTCCACCCCGGGGAGATTCATCTGGACTTCGCCGACATCAAAACCGCCCTCTCGGCCAAGGGCTTGGCCATCATGGGCGTGGGTGAGGCCGGCGGCCAGGATCGGGGCATTGCCGCCGCCGAAATGGCCATCAACTGCCCGCTCATGGACGACAAATCCATCAAAGGGGCCAAGTTCCTGCTTATCAACATCACCGCCCCCGAGGATATCAAAGGCAAGGAGTTTAAGGCCATCAACGAGTTTTTGGTCAACCAGGCCGGACCGGGCGTTCAGGTCCTCTCCGGGGTAACCTATGACGATGAGCTGGCCGAGACCGGCTTCGTCAAGGTCACGGTAATCGCCACCGGCCTTTCCCCCGAGGAGCCCATTAGGGAAAGCCTGGACGATGACGACGACGATCCCATAACCCTTTTGGTCGAGACGGAACCCCAAATCACCTTGGCCCCCGAACCTCCCCAGCCGTCGTCCCCCCAGGCCCGGATCGTCTCCCAGCCCCAAAGCCAGCAGTATCAGGGCCAGCCGACCCAAGGCCAGTACCAACCCCAGCCTCAGGCCCAGATGGCCCAAGGGCAGCAGTATCAGGGCCAGTACCAGCAGACGGGTCAGCCGCCCCAGCAACCCCAGCCGGTTTACGGCGGCGACGTCCAGACGCCGGGATCGACCCCCGAACCGCCCCCCAGGCGCAAGGTCAGGCTCTATAGCGCCCCGGTCGACCGGGTGCCCTCCATGGCCGCCGGCTACAACAAATACGAGTCCAACAGCATGGTCGATCCCAAGAACCTGATGCCCCGGACCTCGTATCAAAGGCCCCAGACCCCGCCGCAGCAACGGACCCTCCCGCCGCAAAGCCCCAGGGGCGTGTCCGACGCCAAGCAGAAGCCGGAAAACAGCTACATGGTCGACAAGGCCAACTAAATGCCCGGGCCCAGCGCCATGGTCGGGCTAAGGCTTTGGCCAAAGCGGCTTGGCCCCTGGACGGCCCAGATCCCGGTCCAGGCCCCGGTCCCGGTCCCAGTCAAGGCCCCGGCGCCGATCGATTATTTTGGGCCCCTTTCGGTGGGAGGGATTTTTGGGCCGTAAAACCGGGGTCCCCAAGCGGCCGGGGGGCCACGAAAAATTTCGGGCCAAGTCCCCTTGGCCTTCCGGTGAAATCGGGGCCGTAAGGCGCGAAAGGGGCGGCCGCCTTTCGGTGGCCCTGGTCTGGCCCGGGGACTACCATACCGGGATGTCTTCTCTGGGCTATCTGTGGGTCTATCGCTTTCTGGCCCAAAGCCCCATCGCCCTGGGCGAACGTTTTTTCGCCCAAAGTTCACGCGGCCAACCCCCTAGTCCGGGGCGGCCGCGCTCTCTAGAAAGCGGGCGGGAACTGGCCGACTTCGATCTGATAGCCGCCTCGCTGGTTCTGGAAAACGACTATTGGCTGCTGCCGGACATACTGGCCCGGGCCGGGTTGGCCCCCTACCGGAAGGATCGTGAGGGGCGGGGACCCTTGGTTCTGGTCGGCGGGGTCGGCGTCTGGGCCAACCCCTGGCCAATCATGCCCTTCGTAGATCTGGTTTTGCTCGGGGAAGGGGAGAACCAGTGGCCGGTAATCGTTAAGGCCTTTGGTGAAAAGGATTTTTTGGATCTGGGTTACGCCGCCAGTCTAAATCGCCTGACCCGGATCGTCCCCGGCGCCTTGGCCCCTGGCCTATGGCCCGCGGAAGGCAAGACCGGAGAGGATAAGCCCGGCGAAGACAAACCCGGCTTTGGCGCCGCCGGCTACCCGGTACCCTTACCGGGCAAGGGAGTCCGGCCCTCAATACTCAAGTGGCCCTTCGACGGGGACTTGCTGCCCCCTTCCACGCCCATCTTGACGCCCGAGACGGAATTCCCTCTGACCACCCTGGTGGAGATTAGCCGCGGCTGCCCCTGGGGTTGCCGTTTTTGTTTGGCCGGGCATCTTTATCGGCCCCACCGGACTTGGTCGTTTGATTCCGTAATCAAAGCCGCCCATTCGCTCGTCGATTCCGGCGGACGGGTGGGCTTGGTTAGCCCGGCCGTTGCCGATCACCCAGAACTGGAACGGATTTTGGGGGCCCTCATCGAGCGCAAGACCTCGGTGGGCGTCTCTTCCATGCGCCTTTCGTCGCTTTCGGAAAAGCTGGCTGGCTACCTTTCCCAAGCCGGCCTAAACGCCTTGGCCGTCGCCCCCGAAGCCGGGAGCCAAAGGCTCAGGGACTCAATCAACAAAAACCTCACGGAACCCGAGATACTGGCCTCGGCAAGGCTTCTGGCCGGACACGGGCTTAAGCGACTCAAACTGTATTTCATGATCGGCCTTCCCGGCGAAGGGGAGGAAGATCTAAGGGATCTGGCCCGCCTGGCCGCCTTGGTCAAAAAAGAAACCAGAATCGGCCGCGGGGGCCCAACGATTTCGGTCTCGCTTTCGAATTTCACTCCCAAACCCCAGACGCCTTTCGAGGACTGCCCACTTCTGGGCGAGAGGGAGATGAGGGAGCGGGGCCGAAAAATCAGCGATTGGTTGGCCAAGATAGGCGGCCTGGAGGTGAGGCTCGACCCGCCCAAAGGCGCCATCCTTCAAGGCCTGTTGGCCCGGGGCGGACCGGAGTCCCATCTTCTGGTCATGGCCCAAGCCCAAAGCGGCGGTAAAGTCGGCCCGGCCCTGAAGGCCATCGGTTACGGCCCGGATCACCCCATACACCGAAGCTGGGAGGGACCCAAACCCTGGCGGGTGGTCGAGCCCCAAACCGGCGAGACCTTTCTGGCCCAAGGGGCCAAGATGTCCCGGGAAGGCCAACCCCTACCGCCTTGCCCGCCCGAACTGGGCTGCGGCCGTTGCCTGGCCTGCCAAAACGCCCTGGGGTCGCCCCAGGGTACCGGCGGCCTTATCGAGCTTTAAAGTATAGGCGTTTTTCTTTAAAAGTGTCAAAAAGGTTAAACTTAAGATGGCGGCCTTCGTCAAATGGAGCCAAGAGATTCGCTGGAAGGCCGGCCTTCACCTGCTGATTGGCTGGGAGGGTAACGGACTGCGGGAACCCATGGCCCTGGTTGAGGAAATGGCCCCGGCCGGGCTCGTTTTTTTTAGTCGCAACTATCCCCCGGGTGGGGCCGCCGAGCTCACCGACCAACTGGGAAAGCTTCAACGGCGATCGCTGGCCGTTTCCGGGCGGCCACTGCTTTTGGCCCTCGATAACGAAGGCGGCTTGGTAAAAAGGCTTCCCCCGCCCCACATTCAGCTCCCCGGCGCCCCGACCTTGGCCGCCCGGGGCGTTGGTTTGATCCGGGCCATGGCCTCCGACTCCGCCGCCGAGCTTAAAACCTTGGGTTTTAACCTCAACCTGGCCCCGGTCTTGGATCTGGCTTTGCCCGGCGGCTTCATGGAGACGCGTTCCTTTGGCGAGGATCCCGACGCGGTCGCCGATCTGGCCATGGCCTTCGTCAACGGTTTTAACGACCACGGGATCCATTGCTGCGGCAAACATTTTCCTGGCCTGGGGGCGGCCCAAGCCGATCCCCACAAGATCCTCCCGACCGTCGATCTGGACGCCGAGGCCATGGGGCCGCACTTGGCGCCCTTCGCCAAGGCCATCGATCGGGGCCTAAAATTTGTCATGACCAGCCACTGCGCCTATCCCGGCCTGGGGCTCACCAAAATATCCACGTTTTCCCCGAAGCTTTGCGACATCCTCCGCGAGCGATTGGGCTTTAAGGGTCTGTGCCTCTCCGACGATCTGGAAATGGGGGCCGTGGCCAATAACTGCCGACTTGGGGAGGCGGCCGTTTCCGCCGTGACCGCCGGCCACGATCTGGTGTTGGTTTGTCGGAAAAGGGACTATATCGAGGAAACGCACCGGGCCCTGTCTCTGGCCACCATTGACGGCCACCTCAAGGATGGGCGCTTCTCCGAGAGCCAGCGGCGCCTGGAATCCTTCTTCGAGCGCCTCAAAAACGCCCTCTAGCCACCACAATGCCCCGGCCCCCCTTGGGGCCATCGGCCCAAAGGGTTTTAACCAGGCTAGGCCCCGCGGAGAGCCGCGGCCAAAGAAATAACCCCAGGCGAGGAGTCCCCAAACGTGAGCGTCAAACACAGTTATCTGGTAGAACCGGGCCTCTGGACTTTGGAGGGCCTTTTTTACGATCGCGACGAGAGGTCCCACCGGCAGACCGGGGAGTTGGTGGTCGTCCACGGCCCCAGCCTCTGGACCATCGAAAGTCGGCTGAATATATCCGGGGAGGACACCCGCGACTTTGACACCCGCTACGATATCGCCCCATTAGGCGAGGGCGCTACCTATACCGAGTGGAAGTCCATAACCGGCGGGCCCGAGCCCATATTCGGTCTCTTCGTGCTAATCGAGGACACCATCATGATGCCCTGGGAGTCGGAATCCGGCACCTACTGGGGCCAGGAAGTTCTGGCCCGCGTCGGCGAAGGGGAATACCTCAGTCGAGGTTTTGGTTTTATCAAAAGGGAAAAGGTTTCGGCCTGGGCGGCCAAAATGACCAAGGTCGGCTGAAAGGCCCCGACCGGGCCACCGCTACCCGAAGTGGCCAAACGCCGACCGGAAGTAGACTGGCCATAGACGGAAAGCCCACGGCTGGCCCACGGCTGGTCCACGGCTGGCCCACGGCCCGAGTTCCCGGCCTCGCCAGGGCCCTTATCGGGGCATTTGGCCAGGGACCTTGGCCGGATAGGCGACCGGACCGGCGGCCGCCCGGTTGGATTAAAGGAGGTTCGGGGTGAGTTTAGCCGAAAGACTTAAGTCTGGGGAACTGAGCCGTTGGCTGGTGGCCCTGGTCCTGATTCCGCCGACGCTCCTTTGCGTGTTTTCCCAAAACAAGGTTTACCTCTTGGCCCTGGTGGCCATCATGGGAGGCATGGCTTGGGGCGAATACGTAAAAAATCTTTTGGGTAGCGAAAGGGTGGGGCTTTTGGCCTTGTCCCTTATGGGTTTTCTGGCCACCGTGGTCGGCGCGACCTTTTTTGGTACCAACGGCCAGATCCTGGGCCTTTTTTTGGCCCTGGTTTTTGGGGCGGCCTATTTTCTGCGAGTTCTTAAGCCCGAGCAGGACCGGATCTCGGTTAACCTGGTCAGCCGCTACGCCCTGGGCCATTTTTATCTTACCTTCTGCCTTTCCTTCATCATGCTCATAAAGGATTCGGAGAACGGGCCCAAATGGCTCTTGTTCGTGATATTGATTACCGCCCTGAACGACACCGGGGCCTTTTTTTTCGGATCCCGCTTCAAGGGCCCCAAGCTGTCCCCGATCATAAGCCCCAATAAAACCGTCTCCGGCCTTCTGGGCGGCTGCTTGGTCTCGGCGTTGATCGGCGGCCTTTCCAAGTACTTTATCCCGGCCGAATACGGCTGGCGGGAGCTGGCCGCCCTGGGCCTTTTCCTGGGCCTGTGGGGAACTTTCGGGGATCTCTTCGAGTCGGGCTTCAAACGGGCCATGGGCGTCAAAGACACCTCGACCCTCCTCGGGGGCCACGGCGGCTTCTGGGATCGCCTGGACTCGATCCTCTTTAACGTGCCGCCAGTCTACTTCTACGTCTTCTGGCGAACCCTTCCTTAAAGGGAATCTGACCCTCGATGGCCAAGCCCATAAGCCTTGCCGTTCTCGGATCGACCGGATCCATCGGTCGGTCCGCCCTGGCCTTGGCCCGGGCCTTTCCGGATAAGCTTACCGTCGCCGCCCTGGCCGCCCGCCAAAGCCTAGTCCCTTTGGCCGATCAGATACTCGAGTTCCGCCCGGCCGTGGTCTCGGTCGCCGACGATTCCTCCCGCCAAAAGCTTCTGGGGCTTTTGGCCGCCGCCCCGTCTCCATCCCCCAAAAACTCGATCCCTGAAATTCTCGTGGGCCCAAATGGCTTGAACCAAGCGGCCTCCGCCTCGGGGGCCGAAGCCGTTCTTTCGGCCGTGGTCGGGGCGGCCGGGCTCCCGCCCACCCACGCCGCCCTCTCCAAGGGCCTCAAGGTCTGCTTGGCCAACAAGGAAAGTTTGGTGTTAGGGGGCGAGATCCTCATGGCCCTGGCCGGCGATCGTCTGTCCCCGGTTGACAGCGAACACTCGGCCATTTTCCAGGCCCTGGGCGGAAAGCTCCGCGACCCGAACCTGGATCGCCTGATCCTGACCGCCTCCGGCGGGCCCTTTCGGGGTTTCTCCCTGGCCGAGCTCCAAAAGGTTACCCGAGAGCAAGCCCTAAATCACCCCACTTGGTCCATGGGCCCCAAGATCACCTGCGACAGCGCCACGATGATGAACAAGGGCCTGGAGGTGATTGAGGCCCACCATCTTTTCGGCCTGGACTACGACCGCATAGAGATCTTGGTCCATCCCAAAAGTTACGTCCATTCCTTGGCCGGCTTCCGGGACGGTTCCATCCTGGCCCAAATGGGTCCCACCGACATGAAGTTGGCCATCGCCTACGCCCTCAGCCACCCCGAGCGTTGGCCCCTTAAGGGTCTCCCGGCCCGGTCCCCAGAATTTGTCGCTTTTGCCGACCAAACCGTGCCCCCCATCCTGACCTTCGAGCCGCCCGACCGCCGGGCCTTCAAGGCCCTGGCCTTGGCCGAACGGGCCGGCCGCGCCGGCGGCTCGGCCCCGGCCACCCTGAACGCCGCCAACGAAATCGCCGTGGAAGCCTTCCTGGCCGGCGCCATATCCTTTACGGCCATAGCCGATTTGGTGGAACTCACCCTGGCCGCCCTTCCGACCCAAAAACTCTCCACCCTGGACGACTGCCTGGCCGCCGACCGGCTGGCCCGCCGGCGGGCCTCCGAACTTCTGGCCAAACTCAAAATCTAAAAAAGCCCCATTACCTGGGGCTTTTGTCTTGGCGGAGAGCGAATCGCCGGGCCCTCAGATTTGGCCTCACGATTCCAGCTCCAGGGCCGTCTCCTGCCAGATCTCCTCCAGTCTCGATTTTTCGGCGTATAAGCCGTCCAGTTCGATCTTCAAGTTCTTGGCCCGGTCGGCGTCCCGGTAAGTCTCGCCGTCGCTCAAGTCCGTTTCCAGTTCCTTGGAGCGGCCGACGATCTCGGCCAATCTTTTCTCGGTCTCCAAAAGCCTTTTCTCCAAAGGCTTACGCATGGCCGCCCGTTTCTTTCTCTCCTCGGCCGACTGCCTCTTTTCGTTTTGTCGCTCCCTCACCTTCTCCCGGGCCGCTCCCTCCGCCGCCTTGTCGGCGTCGGCCGCGGGCTTGCCGGTCCCGACGGTCGCCTTGCCCGCCTCCGGCTTGGCCGCCTTGCCTGCCTCCGGCTTGGCCGTTTCTTTCCTGCTTCCGCCCGGGGAGGACTCGGCCAGCGGGCTGGGCGAGGCTTGGCCGTCCAAGGCCGCGGAATCGGTCAGCCAAAGCCTTTGGTAGTCGTCGAAGTTGCCGGGATGCACGATAAGCTCGCCGTTTTCGATGACCCCGATTTTGTCGCACAGACGGTTTATGAAGTGCCGGTCGTGGCTGATGAGGATCATGGTCCCCTCGTAGTCGTCCAGGGCGTCCTCGAGCATCTGCCGGCCGGCAATGTCCAGATGGTTGGTCGGCTCGTCCATCAGGAGAACGTTGGGGGCTTGCATCATGATTTTGCAAAGTACCAGCCGGGTCTTCTCCCCGCCCGAAAGGACCGAGACTTTTTTGAAGACGTCGTCGCCCGAAAACAAAAAACCGCCCAAAACGCTTCTCAGGGCCCCGATGGTCAGGTGGCCCGCCGACTTGGCCAGTTCCTCGATCAAATTCAGGTTGGGATCCAAGCTCTCCATCTGGAATTGCGAAAAATAGCCCAGATCGACGTTATTGCCAATCTTGCGCGTCCCGGAGGTCGGATAGGTCAGTCCGGCCAAAAGTTTAATCAGCGTGGATTTTCCCCGCCCGTTGGGCCCGATTAGGGCCAGCCGGTCGCCCCTTTGCAAAGTCAGGTTGAGATTGCGGTAGACCTCGGTCGTCCCGTAGGATTTGGTGACCTCCTTGAACTCGGCCACGATGTCTGGGCCCCGCCGTCCCCTGGGGAGGTTCAAATTAAAGGTCGGATCGTTTCCGTCGTCCGGCTGGGGCAAACGGTCCATCTTCTCCAAGACTTTCATGCGGCTTTGGGCCCGTCTGGCCGTGGTGGCCCGGACCTGGTTTCGCTCGATGAACTTTTCCAGCTGCTTTATCTGCTCCCGCTGGTTTTGGTAAGCCGCCGACTCGCTGACCAGCCGCCGGGCCTTTTCCTCCAAGAACCTGTCGTAGTTGCCCGTATAGGAGTCGGCCCGCCCCAGCCTCAGTTCGACTATTTTCTGGACCACGTTGTTCAAAAAAACCCGGTCGTGGGAGACCAACAGCAAAGCCGAGGGCGATCCCTTCAAATAACTTTCCAGCCACAAGAGGCTGTCGATGTCCAGGTGGTTGGTGGGCTCGTCCAATACCAACAAATCCGGCTTGGCCACCAAAAGCTTGGCCAGTATGGCCCTCATGATCCAGCCGCCGGAAAAGACCGAAAGTTGCCGATAAAAATCCGCCTCCGAGAACCCCAAGCCCGACAGCACTTTCTTGGCCTCGGCCTCCCGTCCCCAGCCGTCCATGGCCTCAAAACGGCCCATTAAATGCCCGTGGCGCTCGGCCAATTCGGTAAGTTCACCGTTGTCCAGGCCATCCAGCGCCAGCCGTTCCTCGACCTCCCTCAGCCCCTCCTCCACCTTCCTAAACTCCGGGTCGGAATTGAGCACCAGGTCCAAAAGCTTCTGATCCGTCTGGCCTAAAATGTCCTGGGGCAAATAACCCAGCTTGAGCCCCCTGGCCTTGACCACCTGGCCGCTATCCGGGGCCTCCTCGCCCATGATCAGCCTTATGACCGTGGTTTTTCCGGCACCGTTGCGACCCACCAGCCCAACCCTCTCGCCGGCCTCAATGGACAGCGTCACCCCCTTAAGGACGTCTTGGCGGTTATGGAAGCGGGAAACGTCGGCGAAACTGACTAAAGACATGGCGAGATAAAACCTTTACCGAAAAAACCCTAGACCCCCAGGCTTGGGGCCCCCTGGATGGACGAAGCCGGCTTGGCGGAAAAAAAATCGGCTACATTGAAACCGGCTTAAGGACACAAAATTATTACTTAAATTATATGCGTGCGTTTTCTAGGCGATACATTTTATCCCTAAATAAAAGATTTAAAGTCCTTAAACCAAAAATATTTGCCGACAATATCGTTATAACTTAACTTTATCGTCCTTTTAGGCCAAACCGCTGTACGGCTCGGTCACCCTTCAACGAGCCCGGCCTTTTAAGCCACCGCCCAGAGAAAACAGGGTAAATTTAGCGTCTTTAGGTGGTATCGGATATGACCGTATCACCTCAGACCAGCATTATAATCAAAATTATGGCGTTTGGCAAGGGGAGCGGAGAGAGGTATCGGGGTAAGACTCTGAGAGCGGAAATACGAAATTGATAAATTATAATAGGTTACCAGGTAATAACAGTACATATTTAAAATAAAATGTAAATGTAGTAACAATATTAAGAGATCAAGAAAGTAAAATTTTCTATATTTTTTTGATACTACAGAGTTGTAACTGATATATCTGTCATATGATACCCAATTAGGTAACCAATATAGGACTTAAATTTTGTATAGAAAATGGTGCTAAAATAAGATATATCTTGTATAAAAGATTCCCAGGAAAAGCTCCCATTCATAACAAATACATGAATGTAATGTAGGTATGCGTTCACGGGAAGCCGGGGCGCCTTCACGCATACGCGGCAAACAATACGACATTGACGTAAGCCCAATCATCGTCCATGGGCCATCCTTGCGTCGAACCTCTCGGAACCTTCAAGTCTTTAGGGTCGGAGGCGACTCGATGGCGCCGGTCCGCCCAAAATGGGATAGTTTTGCTCGATACGTCCGAAAACAATCCCTATACACTTAAGCCTGGTATGATTTACCTTTTGTGCTGGGAGTTGCCCGAAAGTGAGTCCGCCGAAAAGTATTTAAGTTTGGCGGAGAATCAAAATTACGTTTTAACCTCTTCCCCCGATATTTACCTACATCCGCCGTTCGTAAAGCGGATTGAGGGCATACGGCTAACCGGCCGGCGATTTGGTCATGGCGGGATCACGAATAATCAACGAAAAGAAATATGTTATAATGCCCAAAAGGAGGTATAAAATGCCAACAGTATTTGATGTCGCAAACTACTTTATTGTGGCTACGAGATGCGATTGTGAAGACGAAATCAACGATGACGTCATGACTCATATGAAACTTCACAAATTGGTTTATTATGCCCAAGGTTTCTCTTTAGCGTTAAATGATGAGCCTTTGTTTGACGAACCTATAGAAGCTTGGGAGCATGGTCCCGTATGTCCCGATCTGTATCAAAAATATAAAATGTATAAACGTACCCCTATAGAATCTAGTTTAAGCATGGAAGAGGTTAAACAAACTTTTACGGAAAAGCAAATAGGGGTATTAGAATTTGTTAATGATGAATTTGGGTGTCATACAGCTACTTTCTTACGAAAGTTATCACATCAAGACAAAGCGTGGTTAATAGCCCGGTCTAAAGGCGGTATTGAATTAACGTTGGAAGATATGAAACAATCATGCCTTGAAAGGTTAATAGATGAAGGGTAAAAAAGCAAAAAAAAAAGCATATCGGGAAAAAATAAAGTTGTTAATACAAATTTATCATCAAACGAAACAATATCTAACGTGAATTTATACCCAAAATTTTCTCTTCGTTTTTTACAAACCTCGTCAAAATACTGTTTAAGTTATTGTTCTGTCAGTCAAAAAACAGATTTTGCGGATAAAATTATGATTCTTTCTTCTTTAACATGGCGGCAAATTTATGGTTGCAATCGCCATGGAAATGGTTTTGAAAAAATACCAACATCAATTATAAAAATTTCAATTCCAAACGAAATAACAAATAAGAATTTTGTGGCGTTTTGGTTTTCAAAATTGTACCCTAAGGTAGGATTCATTGAATATGATACATTTTATATTCTCTGGTTTGACCACAATATAACTCTATACATCCATGAGTAAAAGATATAAGCTGCTTGACAAAAAAACTGACCGCAACGATTATAGTTTTACCTGACACGATTATAGTTTTACCGTTGGTATTATAATGACGCTCTCGCCTAAACCCCCTCAACGAGGGTACCAAGGTCAGCCCTCCCTACCAGCAAAATCGGAAGGGGTCGCCTTGTGATCAATAAATTATAAATAATTTATATTTTCCTCAAAATTTTTCATTGGGCCCTTTAGGTAAAACCGAAAGGGCTGTCGGGTTGGTATTTAGCAATTTAAGGTCTCTAAAAGTTTATTTTATTCCTATTTATTCCCTGATCTTTTTCGGGCCCTCATTTTTTTCAAGCGGGGTTTCCGCGAGGGCGTCAACAGTATGAATTATTAAAATTTCCGACGAAGAGACGTAGCTAACATGATAAAGTATCCAATACTATGGTAATTATAACAACGGCTACAGGGGTTCATTATAAATCGTATGAACCCTAACGCATATGGACATTTTCGGCAGGACCTACGATATCGATATGGGGGGGAATCATCGATATCAAATATCAGATCATGATCCATGTCATTGGGATGCAAATTAAGTTTAGGTGGTTTCATAATCCGACCTCATAACGCAGATTAAGAGTAATGATAGCTAAGTGCTGACAGTCAAACTTAAGGTGTCCCAGGAACGCCGTTAGTTCTAGACGCCGATAAGGAGGTGAAAAGAACCTTAGCACCTCCGCGTCAGTTTTCATCTGTGTTAGATTAGTATATTTATACAAAGTTATATTTATTTTTCAGAATATAATTTTATGTATAGCTAATAAGTAAAATATAAACTAAAGGGTCTAATGGGCCATAAGGTTACTAATTTAGTTGTTCAACAGGGGGTTTTGGTAGAGTAAATGTTTCTGACGGCTTGAATTGTCCAGAAATTGACAGTTCAAGTTGTTCAAACGTTGCTGAAAACTCTGTCTTGCTCAACATCAACCTTGACACTAAATTATGGGCTGATGAACCTAAATATTAACTTATTTCCCTACCGGCAAATATCAGAGTTGAATTATGATCGCATATTGGACAAGATTTCCGTCAAAAATTGGACAAGTCAAGTAGTCAATTTTAGACAATATGACCCGTCAGTAACAATAGATTGTTGGACGGCTGCCAATTTCTGGCCAATGTGGCCTAGTCTACTTTAGGCTAAAGAGAATCTCACGTTTTTCGTCGGGCCATGGGCTAACCCAATTGGATTTAGGTTGGCCGCTTTTCTCTTAATTATTGCCCATGGAAGGAAGCGGCATGGTGACCAAGATGCTGAAAGTAAAAGAACTC
>JAIRNQ010000182.1 GCA_031257955.1 Deltaproteobacteria bacterium
TGGCGGGCCAGGAGGTTGGTTTTGCGCAGGAACTGGGCCCAGCGGGGGGCCAGGCAGCGGTGGACGTTGCCGCTGGCCGGCTGTTCCGGGAGCAAGAGGTTCGGGGTGAAGCAGCGCAAGGCGTAATCGGCGCCGCTTCCGTCCAGGCAGGTTACGCAAAGAACCGACGCCCCGGTCTTTAGGAGCTTTTCTCGGTCCGGGGCCAAGCGGCGGATTTGGGCGCTGGCCTCTAGGGCCAGAATGGCCGTCCGGTTTTGGGTCAGGCCGGCCCAGGAGACGATTTTTGGGCTGACCGACATGACCTCGCAATAGGCGGCCAAGTTGGCCGGATCCATTTTGTTCGTGGGCAAGGCCGTAAAGGTTATTTCGGTCCGATCCGGGGCCAGCCGCCGGGCCGGGAGGGCGCCGTCCTGGCTTAATAGCTCTATGCCCTCGTCGGGCGGCAGCAGCCCCAACTCGTATATGAGATGGGCGGCGGCGTGGCAAGCCAGGGCGCTCAAGGAGATCTCCTGGGTCTGGCTAAAAAACCGTAAGAGATACGAAGCCTGGGAATGCAACAGGACGTAGACGGTCTGGCCGGTCCCCATTTCGTTGGCCAGCGAGAGCATCTTAAACTTGTCCATCGGCGATTCCAGGAATACCACCGTGGTCGGCGCCCCGGAAAACGGCCCGTCCACAAGGGCGTCTACCAGAAATATTTTGCGTATCATTGGCCAAAACCCGCCGAAGGCGGCGAGGGGGGAGTGTTAAATCGGCCGTCGGCCGGCCCTTTCGGGCTAAGCGAAAAAAAACCGGGCGATAAAACTTTCCAGGCCCGGGAGCGGCGCTCGCGTCGCTCCCGGGCCCTTTGGTTTAACGGGCACGCTTATCGGCCGTGCGGTTTAAGGAATATTGGGATTGGGGGTCACGAAAGACTGCCTGTTGCTGGGCAGATCCACCAAGCCCTGGGTGGTTACCCGGCGGCCCATGGTCCGCTCTATGGCCGCCCAGGAGAGGTTGTAGTTGTAAAGGGCCGAGTAATACTCGTATTGGGCCTCGCTGTAGCGGGTCTGGGCGTCCAACACCTCGGTGTTGGTGGCCACCTGTTCCTGGTAACGCTCGGTGACCATGCGCAGATCCTCGGCCGCGGCGGTCACGGCCTTGCGGGCCACGGAAATGTTCTTGTCGGCGGTGACTAGGTTTTCGTAGTTGGTGGTCACTTCCAGCTTGATGTTGTTTTCCAGGCTGTCGAGGGTATCGATGGCCTGGTTGAGCCTGACCTTGGAGACCTCGACGTTGGCCTTGTTTTTGCCCCAATCCCAGAGGTTGATCTGGGCGGTGGCCGACATGTTCCAATTGGAGCTGTCATTGACCGAACCGGTCTCGCCCAGGGCGTTGGTGTTGTAATTAACGTTTACCTGGGGGTACAGGGCGCTTCTGGCCACGTCGACCTCCTTGGCCCCGCTCTCCACCCCGACCTTGGCCAGCTGGATCTCCGGGTTGTCCGTAAGGCCGACCAGAAGGCAATCGGCCAAGTTTAGTGGGAACTTGGAATGCCCCAGCTCGTCTTTGATTTTAATGGGGTAGTCCACGGCCCGCCGCAGGAGGATGTTGAGCCTGGCCTTGTTGACGGTCAAATCCCTCTGGCGGTTGGTCTGTTCCTGCTGGGCCTTGGCCAGCTCGACCTCGGCCTCGAGGACTTGATTTTGGGGAACCATTCCCACGTCGAAGAAATTCCTGGCCACGTTTAGGTGGCTCGAGAGGTTTACCACCGCCGTTTTGGCCACGGCCAGGGCTTTCTCCGAGGCCAGGATCCCGTAAAAGGCTTGCTTGACGGCCAAGAGCAGATCCTCTTTGGCCTGGACCCTTTTGATGTCGGCCGCCGAAATGCCCAGCTGTCCCAGAAGGTAACTGGCCAGGTTGCGCCCGCCGGTAAAGATCGGCTGGCTGACCGTGGTCGTCCAGCGCCAAGCGTCATGGCTCCCGTCGAAAGGGTTTACGGGCTCGTCGTAATGGGTCACCCCATAACTCATGCCCACCTGGGGCAGGAAGTTGGTGATGGCGGTCCAGCGATTCCACATGGCGCCCACGAATTCCTGATCGGCCGAGTCGATGGACGAGCTAACCTTGGGGGCCAAAGTTAGGCAGTCTTCCAAAGTGAGCGGCCCGTCGTGGGGCAGATTGGGGACGGTTATGTTGTCGATGGCTTCCTTGGAACGCCCTTCGCCCAACGTGGCTTCCCCGTAGATGGTCTCGACTTCCAAGGGCGGGGCCAATAGGGGCCGGGAGACGGTGTGGCGTACCGGATCGGCGCACCCAACCAAAAAAGCGGCCGCAAGGATCATAAAAAAGATAACCTGGCCAAAGACTAAGAACATCTTTAGCGACTCTCGTATTCTAAACATAACGTTAAGTCCTCTCGAGACTGGGAGGTGGTCCTCGTTTGACTGAGGAAATTAGGTGTTTACAGAAAAAAGCTAATATTATTCAAATATTATGGCTATAGGGATAAAATATAATTATTTTTGAGAAAAATTGGTCGGTTTTTGCGCGTGATATTTTAAGCGAAGAAAAAAGTTGGGACTGTCGTTACGTTAGACGCAAAACTTTACGGGAGAATCTGGCGGCGGTTCGTTACGATGAAAAAAAATAACCTTGGTATCCGTTCCTTGGCCGGCGCTAACCGGCCGGCCAAAGGTTGGACGTGGCGGCTTTGTCCCCGGCCGGTCGGGGACAAAACTTGGGGGCCTTGGCCCCAAAAGGCTTCAGTTGGCCGGTTGGTAGTAGGACTGGGCTTCCGGCAAATACTTCTCCAAACCCTCTATGCGCTGGCGGTTGGAAGGGTGGGTCGACAAAAAATAGGGCGGGGCCGAGCCGCCGGCCTGGTCCATGCGCTTCCAGAGCTCTATGGCTTCCTCGGGGTTGTAACCGGCCAGGGCCATGAGGGTCATTCCGATGCGATCGGCCTCGGATTCGTGGGCCCGGCTGTAAGGCAGCATTACCCCAAACTGACTGCCCACCGAGTAGGCGGTCATGATCAAATCGGCAGTAACGGACGAGACCCCGCCTACCCCCAGGCCAATGCCCAGAAGGTTGGCCCCTATGCCCACCATCATCTGTTGACTGACCCGTTCGTTGCCGTGCCTGGCCAAAGCGTGGGCCACCTCGTGGCCCATGACTGCGGCCACCCCGGCCTCGTCTTGGCAAATGGGCATGATCCCGGTATAGAAAGCCACTTTGCCGCCGGGCATACAGAAGGCGTTAACCTCTTTGGAATCGATAAGGTTAAATTCCCATTTGTAGTTGGCAATTTCGGCCTGTCGGCCCTCGGAAGCCATGAGTTCCTCGGCGGCCTTGGCAATGCGGGCCCCGACGGTCTTAATCATGCGGGTCTGTTGGCGGTCGCTGGAGAGATGGCTTTGCTTCATTAGCTGCGAGTACTGCAGGGAAGCGGCCTGGTTGAGTTCGGCGTCGCTGACCAGGTTCAGTTGGGATCGGCCCGTGCCCACCACCGAGGTACAGCCGACCAAAAGACACAATAGCCCCAAAGCCAAAAGAATCGTTTGAAACGACTTAATGCGGTACATTATGTGGCTCCTAAATCAAATAGAGTTAAACCAAATGGATTAGGCCTATCGCCGACCCCGTGAATCCAATGAATAGGCTTTCCAAAACCATAATTAAATTATAATTTAAGTCTACCCATGGCCATAATAAGTTAGTTGATTAAGCCATAACAAATTAAGCGATTAAGGATATCCATAACCATAACAAGCTAGGTGATTAAGGTTATCCATAGTCATAACATGTTAGGTGATTAAGCCATAGCAAATTAAGCGATTAAGGATATCCATAACCATAACAAGTTAGGTGATTAAGGTTATCCATAGCCATAATTTATCTAACTAACAATACCAATCTTTCGCCCATTGATCGCAAAAACTAGCGCCTTATTGCGCTACCGTTTCCGCCTAGCCCCGACCGGGCCAAATCGTCCAAGCTCGTCGGACCGCCCAGGCTCGTCGGACCGACCAAGCCGGTCGCCAATCGGCCCCAAGGCCTAATTGGGTTTGGAGTCCAAAAGTTCCTGGTTGTGGAACGGATTCGATTCGGTGACCGTCGGCAATTCGTTTACCATCCATCCTTTCAACCGGCCGCCGAGAAGGCTAAGGCCGGCCCAGTAACTCTGGGTGGTCAGCGAGCGCAGTGAGACGTGCAAGCAAGTTATGGCGAAGCTTTGGTTGGCCGGGGTCATAGCCGCCTCGACGGCCTGGCGGAAGGCCTGGGCCAACGGCTTTAGGCCGGGCCCAGACGGGGTTTTGGTCCCGGCCACCGAGGTCGTTTGGCCTTGGGAGGGATCGTCGGATCCGGCCTGGCCTGACTGGCCTTGGGCGTTGGCCTTATAATATTCGGCGAACTCCATGGTCTTGTAAGCGCCGCCGGACATGTAATCAAGTACCAAGGTGAAGATTTGGCCGGGGATGGCCCCGGGCAAGACGGATACCGGTTTGCCGTCGCTTTCCAGGAAAATGATGGTCGGGACGGCCCGGACCCTAAAGCTTTCGGCGGCCGGCTTGTCCTGGTCCACGTCCACGGAGACGAAGGTAAAATCCTTGTTCAGGGCCTCTATTATCGCCGGATCGCTTAGGACCTCGTCGCTAAAGATCTGGCAGTTGCCGCACCAGACCGCCCAGAAATACAGCAGGACGATCTTTCCCTCGGCCTTGGCCTTATCCATGGCGCTTTGGGCGTCCATGGGGTTTAGGCCCAGATCCAGCTGTTTTTGGGTGGGGAAAAGGTCCGCCAGGGCCCGGTCCGGGGACATTGTTCCCAAGAAAGCCAGGGCCAAAGCGGCCACCGCCAGGATGGGGGCCACGCGAGTTTTTAAGTTTTTTGGCAAATGGTCCTTCGATTTGTGACGCCGCCAAGACGGGCCGAAGGGCCCGGCCCGTTCTTTCGGCGTCCGGTTCCGGGGATTATCGGGCCTCCCCGGGGCAGGCCAAGGGGGAAGGCCAACGGTGTGCCTTTTAAGGAAGTCCCCCGGCATGGGCCGCCAATGGGGCACTTTTGTTGGGCCCCAGGCGGCGAAAGCGGTTAGATAAGGCTTTGCACGAAGTCCCTGAAGTCCAGCGTGGCGTAAGCGCCGGTTCTCAGGTATTCCAGATAGACCAGAAAGAAGTTGGCGGCCACGGCTTCGGTCAAAACGGAGACCATCTCGCCGGAACTGTCGAGAAAGACCAGGTACGGGACCGAGGGTAGGCGGTATCGCCTGGCCAGCTTGCGCTCCCGATCGGCGTTGACCGAGACCACGACGAAACTTTCGACCAAAGTATTTTTAACGTCCGGATCGGTCAGGACCGTTTCGCTAAAGGCCCGGCACCAGGGGCAGCTCGGGGTCCAGAAGTAAATGAGCGTGAGTTTGTTCTCTGACTGGGCTTTTTCCAGGGCCTCGGCGTAGGGATGGGTGGCCAGGTTATTGGCGAAATCGCCGGGCGATCCGGCCGCCCAAAGTGCCCCCGGGCCCAAAAACCCGGAAGCGGCCAAGATCAAAGCGACCAAAACCAAGGTCCCCGGGCCCCTTACTGGGACGGTCCCCCGCCGGCAGCTCGCGGCTTTGGGGCGGGGAGAAATTGGCCTGGGGCTTGGGGGCATGTCCACCTCGATAATTTCGGGCCCATAACGGTTTGGTTTTTCGCGGGCCCTCTTTTCGCTGGCCCGCTTTCCCGGGGTTCAATAGCCGAAGTTAAGTAGGCTAAGCTTATCGGCCACCACCAGGGCGGCCAGGGCCAGCATCATGACCCCCAAAACCCTTTGGGACCAGACGGCGTGGCGGGACAGGCGCCGCAGTTTCGGCCACAGGCTCGACCACATGATCGACATGGCCAAGAAAGGCACCCCGAGGCCGGCCGAAAAACAGGCCAAAAGCAAGGCCCCGCGGTTTAGGCTCTCCTCGGTCATGGCCAGGCTCAAAAGGGCCCCCAAAACCGGCCCGCCGCAAGGGGTCCAGCCGGCGGCGAAGGCCATGCCCACGACCACCGCCCCCAAAACGCCAACCGGCCGGCGGCTTAGCTGGAAGCGCCGCTCGCCGAGCAGTATCCGGGGCTTAACGACGCCAAGCAGGCACAGGGCCATGAATACCATCACCGCCGCCCCAATGTAGCGGATGGCCGTATGGTGGTCCCAGAAAAAATTGCCCAGGGAACTGGCCGCCGCCCCGATGGTAACGAAGACGGCGCTAAAACCGACGATGAACAGAACGGTCGAAAAGACCACCCCCAGCCGTTTGGCCAGACCGGGCGTCCCCTGAAGGGCTTGCCCAGATTCCAGCCCCCCGACCAAAGCCAGCCAGCCCGGCAGGAGGGGAATGGTGCAAGGGGTAAAGAAGGTCAGGATTCCCGCGACGAGGGCCGCCCAGGCGTCGACGTGTTGGGTTATGAACAAGGCCCACCGCCTCCATGGCCGCCAACCGCCGGGCCTTTGGCCGCGACCGGCCAAGCCGAGCCCTTGGCCCTTTTGGCCAAAAATAGGCCGCTCACCAGTTGGCCTCGCCCAGGTCGTCCAGGCGGCGCAAGCGCCAGCCCAGGGCCCTGACGTAGAAAAGAAAGAACAATAGCCCCAGCAAAGCCAAACTGAACGCGCCCACGTCCACGTAAAAGGCATACTCGGCGGGGATTTGGTAAGGGCAGTACGCCTCGAACAAACTTAAACGCGGGACGATTATCCCCCAACAGCCCAGTAAAGACAGGATGGCCGAAGTGACGAGTCGGCTAAATAGCTTACTTAACAAGGTCTGGTTGGCGGATGCCATAACGGATCACCGTGTCCCGCCCGTTCGCCCGCTAAAACCCGCCGCCCCCGGCGGCTTCGTCAAGGCGACGGAAAGCGGAAAATTATTGGCGGGAAAGGTAGTCGTCCTTACGGGGAATTTCTGCGAACTCGTTTATTATAATAGTTGTTGGCATATTCTTCCAAATTTTTTTCGTATTCTTTTGATTTTTTATTATAATCAACCCTATTAACTACTGCTATAATTATTAAAATAACGATTACAATTCCACTTGCTATGTAAAAAGAAAGTAAAAAACGTAAATCAAAAATAATCCATATAAGTAAAGTTAAAATAGGAGAAAATAATACAAAAACGCCTGCAAATTCTTCTAATGTATGGCGATATGGCACTATATATTCAGGCACATCAGGATCACGGTTTTTAGGAACGACTATTGGATCGGGTCCTTTTGAAGCCGGAACGGTGGACGCGGTGACAACGGGAGGGTTATGGCCAAATTGTGGCGTAATGGGTTTTGGGGGGAAAACGTTGCCACAATTTAAACAATGTAGTTCAATTTTGTCTTTCCCGTGTAACCCCGCCAATAAGCCCCACCTGCCAAAAAGGAAGCCACCAACCATACCCTTTCCAAGGCTATAACCTTTTTGAAAGGCGGTTATGTTAGTTCCTTTGCATTTAGGACATTGTATTTTCTCTTCCATAGCTATGCTTTTTGTTTATGGTTCTATATTTATCATATAATTTTATTTATTTTTAGGTCGCTAACAAGGCTTTATCGGCATCTTGGCCGCTAACAAGGGCTTTAACGGCCTCTTGGCCGACTGAGTTAAGTTCGGCCAAGTCGGGAACCGGGTTAGCTATCCCCCTCGGCGGCGGTGCCGGAAGGTCTAGCCATGATGTTCGGTCAGTAGGCTAGGCTTAGGCGTATAAAAGCCGGTTCAAAAATAGCCATAAACCGGCCTGTCTCTGGCATTTTCGGCCAAGGCCAAGGAGCCCCGACCTGGCCCGACCGGGCCTTTTCGGCGCCGGCCACCGGCTTGACCCCAAGGCCAGCCGCCAATGAAATTAATCCTGGCGTTAATACTCTAGGGACAAGGAAAAACGGCACTTTCAGGCGGACCCCAGTGTCGTAAAACCCTTTGAAATATAACACAGGCGCTATACCATGTAAAGGATCTCTTTGGGGACACAACTGCTAGCAAACAGAAGCGATCCAAACGCACCCGTTAAAACTTAGGTTAGATTGGCCTTTTGCGGACAAGCGTCTGACCAGATTTTCGTCGTTTTTATGTCCCCTCGATCGCGCCACCTCTTTATCCGGTAAATAAAACCTAAACATATTAAGCAATTGGCCACAAGCGCTTCCAAACAATCCCTTTGTGCCCCCAGGGCCTACCCGGCCAACCCAGGGCCTGCCCGGGCCGCCTTGGCTGCCGCCAGGAGGCCCTAAGCCCACGTCTGGGCCCAAAAGCTTTGCGCTTTGGCATGTATTTCCAGTCCCATATCGGGATGACGATTGAAGGGGCGATTTATTTTCCCGAACGGCCGACCCTAATGGCCGTGGCCCCGCGGGCCGCTTTAAACGACCCACAAGGTCGTCCTGGCTTCCGGGGGCACCCGTACCTACCTCCCGAGGCCAAACGCTCGTCTGGACGCGTATTAGACCCCTTTATGGGCCAACTGGAGGCACACCCAGACTCGCCCATTCGCCTGGCCAGGTCGCCTGGCCAAGCCGACTGTCTAGGCCGACCTATCGGCTGGTGTCCCGCGGGCCGCTTTAAACGACCCACAAGGCCGTCCTGGCTTCCGGGGGCACCCGTAACTACCTCCCGAGGCAAATCGTTCGTCTGGACGCGTATTAGACCCCTTTACGGGCCAACTGGGGCCAGACCCAGACTCGCCCATTCGCCTGGCCGGGTCGCCTGGCCAAGCCGACTGGCTAGGCCGACCTATCGGCTGGTGCCCCGCGCGCCGCTTTAAACGACCCACACGGCAGTCCTGGCTTCCGGGGGCACCCGTATACTACCTCCCGAGGCAAATCGTTCGTCTGGACGCGTATTAGACCCCTTTACGGGCCAACTGGGGCCAGACCCAGACTCGCC
>JAIRNQ010000171.1 GCA_031257955.1 Deltaproteobacteria bacterium
CAAATGAGTCAATTATCCTCATCGTGACCTTTTGGCACCATCCTTCGACCCCTTCACCCAAATGAGTCAATTATCCTCATCGTGACCTTTTGGCACCATCCTTCTACCCCTTCACCATCGTGACCTTTTGGCACCATCCTTCGACTCCTTCACCATCGTGACCTTTTGGCACCATCCTTCGACAACGTCACCCAATTGAGTCAATTTACCTCGTCAAAGCCAATAGCGGCCACCTTTACGACACACTTATGCTCAAAAACTTAAATGTCTTCGGGAAAACGCTTTCTGATTTTGGCCAGTACCGGCCGCACGGCCAGAAACGACTCGATGACCGAAGGATCGAAGTGCCGGCCGCTTTCCTGGAGCATGATCTGGACGGCCAACGATTCGTCAAAGGGTTCCTTATAGGTCTTGCGGCTGCTCAAGGCGTCAAAGACGTCGGCCACGGCCAGGATCCGCCCGTAGATGGAGATCTCTTCGCCCTTCTTGCCCCGCCGACCGTTTGGGCCCCCGGTCTCCGGGCGCTCGGTCCCGCCGTCGCCCAAGTTCTTTACCCCTGGGTAACCCAGCCCGTCCCAACGCTCGTGATGGTCGCAAATAATATCGTAAACGAGGCTATCCATTGGGGTTACCGCTTCGGCGTAAAGCTTGGCCCCCAAGGATACGTGATCTTCCATGATCTCCCGTTCTTCCTTACTGAGGCGACCGGGTTTGTTGAGAATGTGGGTGGGAATCCAGGCCTTGCCCACGTCATGGAGCATGGCGGCCAGGGGAAGGATATTTAGGATCCGATCTTTTTCCGAGGCCGGCACCTGATGCTTCTGGGCCCAGTTCTTGTAGATGATCGAGGTCAGGAGGGCGATTCTTTGGACGTGGGCCGTGGTTTCCGTTTGGTCATGAAGTTCCACTAATTTTAGGCAATTAATAACCGAGTCTTTGAGCATCAAGGCTCTTTCCAGGGACAAGGAAACGCTCTGGGCGTAAGCGGCCAAAGCCGCCTCGTCCCCCTGGCCAAAGGCGCAAATCTGACCGTCGCCTTCCAAGGGGTTAATGAGCTGTAACACTCCCAGAAGCATGTCGTTGGAAGTCACCAGGGGGATGGACATTATGGCCTTGCAAACGTAATTGGTGGAGGCGTCTATGGAGATCATGTGTTGAAAGGGGGCGTCAAAGTCGATGGTTTCGGTGTCGTTGACGGTCAGGATGGTTTTGTTGAGGGCGGCGTAACCGGCCAGGGTGGCCGAGTCGATGTCCAGATTGGAGCCCAGGAAAGGTAGATCCTCGGCCTCATGGATTAACCGCTCCAAGTATTCGTTTTGGCTGGTCTGGAACTTAAGTTTTCCGTTCTGGATTAGATAGACGGTGCCGGCCTCGGCGTTAACCACATGGCGGGCATTGGCCAATATCTTGGATAGAAGCATATCCACGTCGACCAAACCGTTGAGGCTGGCAGCCAAGCGTGAGGCCAAGCTGCCTCGATCGGTATCCCTTGACGACATCGACGACAAATCAGTGGGAATCAATCGATTCGCTCCTTTCAGCCCCCCGGGCGCTCCGCCCTCGATGGGGGCTCTCCCTCCGGGCCGCGCCCGAACGCTAGCCGAGTCCGACAGCCGCGTCCGCTAGCCTGACTTCAAGGCGGCTGCCTGGGAGGTTAGGGCCCGGCGGATAGCGGAGGCCTTACGGCTCGGGGTGCAGGGCCTTATATACGGCGCCAGCAATATCCTCAATCGTGTAAGGCTTACTGACGAAGTAGCTGGCCCCTAATGCCTGGGCCTTTTCCACCTCGTCGGTTTCGGCCATGCCGCTGGCGATGATGGCCTTCTGCTTCGGTTTAATGGCCAGTATGGCCTCGTAAGTCTCCCGTCCGTTAATGCCGGGATCCATGATCATATCCAGGATTACCAGATCGGCGTCGCTACTTTTCAAGTATTCCACAGCTTCCTCACCCGAGGAGACCGAATGGGGTTCGTAGCCCAAAGTCTTGAGGATCTTCTGGGCCAATTTGCGCTGGATGTCAACGTCGTCAACGATAAGGATCTTCTGGCCGCTCCCGAGGTACTCAGTTAAGGCCGGCTTAGATTTGGCTTTGGCCGACTCGGCCACGGCCAAGAAATATAGGCTAAAGATGGTACCGTCGGCCCCGCTCTTGACGTCCAAGGCCCCGCCGTGGCCCCTTACCACCAAATCGACTACGGCCAATCCCAAACCCCGGCCCGAGCCGGATTTGTCGGTATAGAAGGGTTCAAAGATTCGCTCCATGGCGTCGGCAGGGATGCCGGGCCCGTTGTCGGAAACGGTGAGCCTGGCGTAGTTGCCGATCTTGAAAGACTCGAAGCATCCGGGATTTTCCGTGAGCCTTTCCGGCTCTACGGTTATGGTGATCTTCCCTTGGTTGTCCTTCGTTTCCAAGGCCTCTATGGCGTTTACCACCAGATGCTGTATGACTTTGGCCAAGTGTCTCGGCGATCCCTTGACTGACAAGCTTTTCTTGGGTTTTTTGAAATCAATTTCCACCGGTTTGGTGGCCGCGGCCAGGGCGATTTTGATGGGCGGGCTGGTCAGGCTTTTCTCGATCAGCTCCGTCAGGTTAACCGTGACCTTGGCCGTGGCCACGCCCCTGGCCAGGGTCATCATGTCGCCGACGACCTCGGTGGCCCGTTGCCCGGCCTCGAGGATCTCGTTGACCTGGGCCCGCTGGCCCGAAGAGAGGGTATCGTCGCGCAATAGTAGCTCGGGGTAGCCGATCATGCCCGAGAGGATGTTGTTTAACTCGTGGGCGACCGAGGCGGCCATCAGGCCCATGGCTTCCATGCGTTGTGACCGGGAAAGCTTTTCCTTCAGTTCCGATTTTTCCAGTTCGGCCCGCCGCAGATCGGAAATGTCCACGCAGACCCCAAGGACGAAGTCCTGATCCATGAAGCTCATGAGCTTTCCGAACAAAAGCATGTAAACGTCCCCGCCCTCTGGATCCTTTAGAATTAGTTCCTGGCCCTGGATGACTTTGTCGTGGCGGAGATCGTCCAAAAACCTCGACCAGGAGAGCTTGGGGATATCCAGAATCTTGGCCAACGATCGTCCCTTAACCTCGGCGATGGGACGCTTGGCGTAACGCTCAAACTGATCGTTGGCGTCCAGAAGGTAGCCGTCGCTATTCATGATGGTAATCAATTGAGGGGAGACGTCGAAGACGGTTCTGAATTTCAGCTCATTTTCGGCCATTCTTTGCTCGGCTTCCAACCGTTTGGATATCATGCCGTTGGCCGACCTGGCCAGCTTGGCCAGTTCGCTGAAGGGCTGGGCGTTGGGATCAATCTCGACCGAGCTGGTGGCCGCCTCGGAGAAAAATTTGGTGAAGTCGTTGACGCCTTGGCCCAGTTTGCGTGAGACCACCAAAGAAATAACGGCCACCATGGCTAGCATGCCCAGTGAGGTGAGCAAAACTTTTTTAACCTGCTGTATCAGGTTAGCCTTCAGGTTTTTTTGCAACCCGTCCAGGGTATCGTCCAAAATCGAGAAATTTACCCAGGTGATTACCGCCCAGCCCCAGTTGTTCAAAGCCCTGAAATAACCCAGGCAGTCGTTGTTCTGCCCGGTAGAGTCGGGCAGACTAAAGCGAACGAGGCCTTTGCCTTTCTCCCTGGCCTGGGTGATGACCATGGTCAGGGCCTCTTTCATGGCCGGTTCGAAATTGTCTTCGTTAATGTTACGGCCAATCAAGGAAGGGTTGGCGTAGGAAAGGATCAGGCCATCGTAATCGACCACCAGAAGGTTATCGGCCGGCGGCAAGGGGACGTTGTCGACCCAACCCAAAAGCTCTTGGCCCAGGTTTTTCTCAAACTCCGAGTAATAGCTGCTGGCCCCCAAAATCCAGTCGTATTTGGGGTAATGCTTAAAGAAAGTAATGGGGACTTGGCCCGGGGTCCCAGACACATCGTCTTTGGTCAGTATGCGATAAAAGCCCTCGCCAATGACCTTAACCGACTGGGTGGCCTCTTCTAAATCGTGGGGGTCGAACAATGGCCCCCCGTCCTTGGACGACTCCCAAACCCGATCGGCCAAGCCGACTACGGGCAAAGGCCTTGCGGCCCCGGACGCCCGGTCGCCCGGCTTAGGCTCTGGCCGGGCGTTGCCCTTCCAGCGCAGCAAAAATTCTCCGGAGGCGTCTATGCAAAAGTAGCCGCTTTGCCCCTCGGAGAAGGAAAGATTGTCCAGCATGGCCAGAATGACTTCTTTGGTGGTCGCCTCGTCCACGCCCGCCAGACGGGGGTCCGCCTCCATGCCGCTGAGCATGTTCCAGACCTCCTGGACCCGGGTCTTAATCATCTGGTAGAACTTAATCTGGCTGGATGAGGTCTGGGCCAGGATGTAGTCGCAAATCCTGTTTGTCTCCAAACTCAGCGAGGTCTCCGCCTCGTTATAATATTCGTTCGTGAGCCTCTCGCTCTCCTCCTGCCCCCGGACGTACTCGTAGTTAATCCACATGACGGCCAGCAAAATAATGGAGACCAACGACACGGCCGTCAGCAACAACGGAATGACCTTAGTCAGGGCGTGTTTTGGCTCCTTGGGCATATGCGAACCTAATTAACTGTGGGGGTACCGTCCCCTCTGATCGGGCCCGGTTCAAAGGGGAAAGCTAAACCGATTCTCTTGGCCAACCATCTCGGCCGACAATCTCAACCAATCATCTCAGCCAACCATCACGACCGATCATCTCGGCCAACCATCACGACCGATTATCTCTGTCGATTATCTTGGCCGGGCCCGCCGGGCAAACTACCCAGACCGCGTTTGGCCTAGCCAAACGGTTCCCGGTGGCCTTTTCGGGCCTAAATTAACCGTCGCCTTGGCCGGCGACTTGGCCAGCGATGGCGTCGAAGTTCCCACGAACGCCGGCTCAAGGGGACGGGGAGCCGCGCGCTTAAGTGATTTTCCAAACGCGCCTTTCCACCATCCTTATCGGATTCATTTACCTTCTAGACAAATTATTTATGATTTTGCCGGTCTAAAGCTCTACTTAAATAAAAGATCGGGCTGAAGTGACCTAGCCAACTCATGGAACTTTTACCTCAACGCGGATTAATTAATATCCGAAAAATCGCTGTCTCAGAGCTAAAAGTTACAACTCTTCTAAAAGTATATCTATTGATTTTATGAATCTTTTTAAAGTAGCAAAAAATTGGGGTGGGAGAATTCTGGCGTTAACTTTAACGTGTATGGAGCTGAACTTTTCTTTACCTACCGTAAACGTAAGCCTAGTTATGGTCTTAACAATATAACCAAGCGTTAAACTATACTAAAAGCAAACCCTAAGCCAAGCCCTAAAACATACCTTTAGCCAAGCCCTAAGCCAGGCGCCAAACTCTATAAATTTACGTGGCCCCTTGTCCCCCAGGTCGGCCACAAATCGGTCCTTGGCCCAAACTTCTTGGCCAACGCCCCCATTGGGACTTGGCCCCCAGGTCGGCCACAAATCGGTCCTTGGCCCAAACTCCTTGGCCAACGCCCCCATTGGGACTTGGCCCCCAGGTCGGCCACAAATCGGTCCTTGGCCCAAACTCCTTGGCTAACGCCCCTATTGGGACTTGGCCCCAAGGTCGGCCACAAATCGGTCCTTGGCCCAAACTCCTTGGCCAACGCCCCCATTGGGACTTGGCCCCAAGGTCGGCCACAAA